>NZ_JASJVF010000014.1:0-29459 GCF_035019805.1 Cryobacterium sp. 10I1 | reverse complement strand
CCTGCTGCCTCCGCCTCCGCGGTTCCGCGGAGCCCGAGCCTCGACGATGCCGAAGCCACCTTCCTGGAACCGCTCGTGGATGTCGTGCTCCGGTTCCTCTGGGCGCTCGTCGGCTGCTATGTCTGGGTCGTCCTCCTCGCCAAGGGGCCGCGGCCCCGCTCGGAGAGCCGGGAGCTCGAGCCGATCGTGTGGCCGCAGGCGGACTACCCCGCTGTGGGACTGCCGGCCATCGGACTGTCGAGCGCCGGCAGCATCCGCCGACCCGTGAGCCCCGACTTCGACCAGACGAGCGCTCGCCCGTAGGTCGCTCGGCCTGCGCGTGCCGTGTTGTCGGACGGATCGCGGAACGCGCAGTCGCGCGGCGCCCACAGCCGGTCGATGGGTCCTGGAGCAGACCCGCCCGGATCGACCCGGGTCGGACCGGATCAGCACGGATCGCTTGGCCCGCCGAGCCGGGTCTGCGAGGCTGGCGGGATGACTGATGCAACGGAGACTGCAGCCAAGACGGATCTGACGCGGTACCTGGTGTCGGGTCGGGAAGCATTGATCTGGAAGCTCGACGGGCTCAGCGAGTACGACGTGCGGCGCCCGCTCGTGCCGACCGGCACCAACCTGCTCGGACTCGTCAAGCACATGGCCGGCGTCGAGGCCGGGTATCTCGGGCTCGTCTTCGGCCGGCCCTTCCCGGAACCGCTGCCGTGGACGGCGGACGACGTCGAGTTCAACGCGGACATGTGGGCGAAGCCGGACGAGTCCCGCGAGTCGCTCATCACCCTCTACCGCCGGGTCGGGGCGCACTCGAGCGCGACGATCGAGGCGCTCACGCTCGACACCATCGGCCGGGTGCCGTGGTGGACGGGCGATCGGAGCGCGGCGAGCCTGCACGAGATCCTCGTGCACCTCATCGCGGAGACGCACCGGCACGCCGGGCACGCCGACCTCGTCCGAGAGCTCATCGACGGGGAGGTCGGACTCCGGCAGGGCAACGACAATATGCCGCCGGCCGACCGCGCCTGGTGGGAGGGCTACCGGGAACGCGTCGAGGCGGCCGCGCAGGAGTCTGCGGAGCGCTGACCGTCGCCGGTGCGACTCAGCGCGAGATGACAGTGCCGCCGAGCGAGGCGATCGCCCGCAGCAGGCGCGGGCCGGCAGCGAACCAGGCCACGATCATCACGACGACCGAGGCCGCGAAGATCCAGAATCCGGTCCAGCCGTCGTCGCTCTGCACGGCGTACATGTGGTTGAGGTTGCGCAGCGCCCCGGTCGCGAAGACCAGGGTCACGTGCACGACGACGAAGATCAGGAAGACGATCATCACGCCGACGTGGACCGCCTTGGTCGGGCGGAGCGGGACGAGTTCGCTCAGCCGGCGTGACGTCCAGAGCGGCGAGAGGCGGATGCCGGTGGCCAGCGCGAGCGGAGCGGCCACGAACACGATGGTGAAGTAGCTCAGGGTCTGGAGGGCGTTGTAGTTCACCCAGCCGTCGGAGACCGGCCAGCCCAGCGAGACGTACTGGAGCGCGGCCGACACGGCGTTGGGAATGATGTCCCAGCTGACCGGAACGATGCGCACCCACTGGCCGGTGACGAAGAGCAGCACGTAGAAGAGGAGCCCGTTGAGCACCCAGAGCACGTCGACCGAGAGGTGCAGCCAGACGTTGATGCCCATCCGGGTGGGCGCTTGTTTCGTGCGTATCAGCCCGGTATTGCGCCGGGTCCAGAACATGGTCGGCCGCCCGGCGCTGCGGACCTGCCAGCCCGAACGCACGATGAAGAGGAGGAAGAAGACGTTGAGCCCATGCTGCCAGGCCAGCCAGGCCGGGAAGCCGACGGGCGCCCCGGACGGCAGCTGCGACGTTCCCGGGAAGTCGGTCAGGAAGGATTGCACGGCCGGCAGCGAGCGGAGGCCCTTGGCGGCGAGCACGGCGGCGGCGAGCAGGCCGATCGCGAGGATGATGGCCACGGCGAGCCTGAACCAGGCGGTTCGACCGAAGCCGAGCAGTCCGGAGCGCTCTGCTGTCACCGGTCTCCCTCCCGGGCGATGGCGTCGTGCGGCATGGGCGTGCATCCCTCTGGTCTGGCGGCGTCGGTCGACGCGATGGCGCGTTCGAGCGCGACTATGCAATCATCGACCATTTCACGCCCGGCGTCTGCCTGCAGTGTCAAACTACGACATCTTGGCGACGGCTGCGTGCACCTGGTCACCCGGGGCGGTTCAGTTTCCCGTCGAGCCAGAGCGTGTCGGACGCATCGCTGTGCGTGGTTCCGGTCCCGACGTGCTTGGCGTCGATCTTCTCGCCGTTCTTGATGACGTGTACGAGGGCCATCGCGTGACCTCGGCCCAGGTCGAAGTCCGCCTTCAGCCAGTCGACGATCACGCCGGCCTTCGTGGACGGGTCGTCGAACCCCTTCTCGTGGGCGAGGGTGATGAACTCACGCGGGGTCAGGCCAGTCTTGTCTTCGATGTTGTCGAGGTAGGCCTGAAATGACATCTCTGCTCCTTCGCTGGTGGAATCCGGAATCTCGGGCCGGTCCATCAAACCGCCTTCGGGAGCGGGTCGCAATCGTTTGGACCGGAGACGTCCCACATTCGCGATCCGCTGTCCAGAGATGCGTGTCGGACGCGTGCTAGCGTCGGCGAGATGACGGCTCCCCAAATCACCCTTGGCGCGATCAACGTCGAGGCACATGACCCGACTGCGCTTGCCGATTTCTGGGCGTCGGTCACCGGAGCGACACCCTCACCCGGCGGCGATAGCGTCTACCTGCCGCCGGCCGGCGCGAACGGTTTCGGGATGTTCTTCCGGCCTTGTGACTCCCCCCATCCGAATCGCCGCGGCGCCCACCTGGACCTCACCGTCCCGTGGGGGTCACGACGTGCTGAGGTCGAACGTCTCCTCGGCCTGGGCGCCGTCTACCAGTGGGACGTCCTGGACGAGTTCCCACACGTGCAGTGGACCACACTGGCGGACCCGGAAGGCAACCTCTTCTGTCTGGCCGAGCATCCGCCCGCGGAGGGATCAACTCAGGACCAGTGACGTCAAGATTCTGCACGCTGGTAGCCCTGAACGCTGCACTGGCGGCACTGTGCGCAATCGGGCTGGTCACCGAATAAGAATTTCGGACGCCCTTGGGGGCTAGTCCAATGGGATGCCCGGGTCCCGGACGATATCTTCGACAGGGATGCTCGGCTCGCCGGCTTCCAGCTCCGCGAGCGGATGAGCGGCCGTTACGTCCTCGGTACCGTCAGCCAGGGCGCGCGTGGACACCGCCGGGTCCAGCGGCACCACGCCAGTCAAGTACTCCTCAAGGTCCGCGATTTCCCGTGCGAGTGCGTCGCCGCGACGGTACATGCGCAACGGTGTCGAGATGACGTGCCGCGCTGCGATCTCTGAGCAACCCAGAAGGCGACGGACTCGCTCCGCGGCGTCATCGTCACTCGACGCAGCAACGACGGCCCGAGAAACCTCCTCGATGCGGTTCCGGGCCGCGAGTAGCGTCCTCAATCTCTCCAGCCGATCTACCTCCCGGGCGTGTTCCTCTGCGTTCATGTGAGTCAGCGTAGCCACCCCGAATGACACACTGGCCTCGTGGTCACCGAACACGCCTTACTGCCCGTCATCGCCGGACGAGAAGTTGAATTCGAGCGAGCCTTCACCCTGGCTCGCCCGATCATCGCCTCCATGCCCGGATGCCTCAGCGTGTCGTTGTCGCGGTCTATCGAGTCGCAGAGCACGTACCTACTGCTGGTCGAGTGGGAGGATCTACTCGACCACACGATCGGGTTCCGGCAGTCGCCGCAGTACCGGGATAGGCGAGATTCTCGGCGAGACAACCGCCCATCATGACCGGATCGGCGTGGATCCCAGTGTTTTCAAGGGGTGTGGGGCCGGCCACGGGACTTGAACCCGTAACCCCCACTTTACAAGAGTGGTGCGCTACCAATTGCGCCAGGCCGGCATGAGGCGGATTCCCGCCTCGGTCCCCCATCCTAAATGACGAACGGGGTCCGCGGGGCCAGACCGGCAGCATCCGCCGACCGGGAGCCCGCTGCGGACGAAAGCTGCGGACGAAAGCTGCGGACCCGTCGAGGATCAGCCCGCCGGTGTCGGCGTGGGCGTCGGCGTCGACGTCGAGTAGGTCTCTCCGGCGGACTGCAGCACGAATGCGGCGAATTCCTTGGGGTCATCGAGGGCGCCCGAGTACTGCTTACCGTTCACGAGCACGGTCGGAGTGCCGGTCACGGCCTCGACCGTGGTGTTGGGCAGCGGCCCGGACAACGCCCGGTTGGTCGCGGCGACGACCCAGGCCTTGTAGCGCACGTCGGTGATGCAGGTGTTGATCTCCGAGACGGATGACGCGACTCCGGAGCTCGTCACGAGCCCCATGATCGCGGCGTCGTCCAGCCCTGCGGTGCCTTCCTTCGGCTGGTTCGCGAAGAGTGCGGCATTGAAGGTGAAGAAGTCACTAGGGGAATAGTTGGCGACGCACGCGGCAGCGTTCGCCGAGCGGAGCGAGTACTGGGTTCCAGCTGACTTGCTGGTCAGGATGGAGATCGGGTGGATCTCGACCGTTGCGGCACCCGAGGTGACCCACTTCACGATCTGGTCGCTGTTGGTCGTTTCGAACTGGCCGCAGAACGGGCACAGGTAGTCGACGTACACGCGGATGTCGGCGACGGTTCCGGTCGCATCCGGCGTGGACGGCACGGCGTCGGCGCCGGCCTTGAGGGCCGTGGTCTCGGTGACCTTCATGCCCTCGCCGATGAGAACGCCGTCACTGGCCATGTTCGCGGGGCCGGGGCCTGCGGGGCGGATCGAATTCATGACGACGAGTGCGATGACTGCGACGATCGCGAGTGCGACAACCAGGATGCCGCCCTGCAGCAGGAACCGGTTGCGACGGTTCTTCTTCTTCTGCTCGACACGCAGCTGGGTAGCCTTCGTGCGGACCGCGTCGCGTCGCTTATTTCGGGAAGGTCGACTCTCGCCAGATCCGCCAATAGTCATGAATGCTCGCTTCGGGTAGGTCTTTGGATCGACATTTCCTATGTAAATGCCCTCCAAATAATAGGACTCCAGTCTGGGAAATGACCAGACAGGGGCTGCCTTGCGACGCATCCGCTGGGCAAAACCGCCGCAGACCCCCTGTTCGGGCGTGTCATACTGGAACAGTCGGATCCTGCCATGATGCGCAGGCCGACAATAAATCCCATCACTACGGATCGTCCGGCACGTACCTGCCGGTGAAGGAGAATACCGAAAATGGCTTCAGTCACCTTTGACAAAGCAACCCGTCTCTACCCGGGTTCCACCCGCCCCGCGGTCGACCACCTCGACCTGTCGGTTGCCGATGGTGAATTCCTCGTCCTCGTCGGTCCCTCCGGCTGTGGAAAGTCAACGTCCCTGCGCATGCTCGCCGGCCTCGAAGAGGTCAACGACGGCAACATCTTCATCGGTGAGCGCAATGTGACGGACGTTCCCCCGAAGGACCGCGACATCGCGATGGTCTTCCAGAACTACGCGCTGTACCCGCACATGACGGTCGCCGAGAACATGGGCTTTGCGCTCAAGATCGCCGGCGTCAACAAGGACGAGCGCGCCGCCCGCGTTCTCGAAGCCGCCAAGCTGCTCGACCTCGAGCCCTACCTCAGCCGCAAGCCGAAGGCCCTCTCGGGTGGCCAGCGTCAGCGCGTCGCCATGGGCCGTGCCATCGTGCGTCAGCCCCAGGTGTTCCTCATGGACGAGCCGCTGTCGAACCTCGACGCCAAGCTCCGCGTGCAGACCCGCACCCAGATCGCCTCGCTGCAGCGTCGCCTCGGCGTCACGACCGTCTACGTCACCCACGACCAGACCGAAGCCCTCACCATGGGTGACCGCATCGCGGTGCTCAAGGACGGCGTGCTCCAGCAGGTCGGCACCCCGCGCGACCTGTACGCCAAGCCGAACAACGTCTTCGTCGCCGGATTCATCGGCAGCCCGGCCATGAACCTCTTCCTCGCGGACACCGTCGAGGGTGGCATCAAGTTCGGCACCGCCACGATCCCCGTCGCCCGCGAGATCATCGCCGGCGCGACCGGCCCGAAGGTCACCATCGGTGTCCGCCCCGAGGACATCCACCTCTCGACCACCCACGGCGAGGGCCTCGAGGTGAGCGTCGACCTGGTCGAAGAGCTCGGCGCCGACGGTTACCTCTACGGTCACTCCACAGTCGAGGGCAAGCGCACCGACATCGTCGCCCGCGTCGACGGCCGTTCACACCCGAACGCCGGAGAGACGGTCTACCTGACGCCGACCGCGCACCACCTGCACGTCTTCGACGCCGAGAGCGGCCTCCGCCTCGGTGGAGCCGTCGCCGACTAGTCGACAACGATTCACAAGAACGGCCGGGCGGATTCATTCCGCCCGGCCGTTCTGCGTCCCGTGCCCAGCGTGACAGTGACGAGCCACAATTGCCTCGGTGAAGCGGATGCCTCGACCCGGGACAGCCCCTGTCCGCGGGGCATCCGGCACCGGCCGCCAACCCGCACCGGTAGGCTCAATCCATGAGCGGTTCTGTCAATATCACCTCGGCCACGGCCGACCCGGCCCTCCTCGACCTGCCCTGGCACCTGCCGCTGGATGCCTGGCCGAACGAGAACATCGCCGCCCTGCCGAAGGGCCTGTCCCGTCACCTCGTACGGTTCGCGCACCTCAGCGGTCGCGTCGTCGCGATCAAGGAAACCACGAGCGAGATGGCCAAGCGCGAGTACGAAATGCTCCGCACCCTCCAGGGACTCGAAATCCCCTGCGTCGAGCCGCTCGCCGTGATCACGAACCGCACCAACGAAGACGGCGAGCCGCTGAACTCGGTCCTCGTCACCCGGCACCTCAAGTTCTCACTCCCCTACCGCGCCCTGTACTCGCAGACGCTGCGACCGACGACCGCGACCCGCCTCGTTGACGCCCTCGCCCTCCTGCTCGTGCGCGTGCACATGGCCGGCCTGTTCTGGGGCGACGTCTCGCTCTCGAACACGCTCTTCCGCCGCGACGCGGGCGCCTTCGCCGCCTATCTCGTCGACGCGGAGACCGGGCAGCTCTACCCGGGCGGCCTGTCCAAGGGCCAGCGCGAGAACGACCTCGAGATCGCCAGGGTCAACATCGCCGGCGAACTGATGGACCTCGAGGCCGGCGGCCGCGCCGCTGACGAACTCGACCCGATCCGGGTCAGCAACGGCATCGTGAACGCCTACCGGCTGCTCTGGACCGAGCTGACCGGCTCCGAATCCTTCGCGAGTTCCGAGCGCTGGCGCATCACCGAACGCGTCGAGCGCCTGAACGACCTCGGCTTCGACATCGAGGAACTCGCCATCAAGACTGATGCGACAGGCTCGACCGTGCGCATCCAGCCCAAGGTCGTGGACGCGGGGCACCACCAGCGCCGCCTGCTGCGGCTGACCGGCCTCGACGCCGAGGAGAACCAGGCCCGGCGCCTGCTCAACGACCTCGACGCCTATCGCCTCGCATACGGCGACCCGGCGAGCGACGAAGAAGCCCTCGCCCACGAGTGGGTCGTCCGGGTCTTCGAACCCGTCATCCGCGCGATTCCGCGCGACCTCAAGGGCAAGCTCGAGCCGGCAGAGGTGTTCCACCAGCTGCTCGACCACCGCTGGTACATGGCCCAGAACCAGTCCAGGGACATCCCGCTCGCCGAAGCGGTCACGTCCTACGTGCAGGATGTCCTGCGTCACCGCCGCGACGAGGCGACCGTGATCGAACCCGCGACCGGGTCCATCACGCTTCCGATCGACGTCACGAACGACGACGTCGCCGCAGGCGCCGGCGACACCAGCGCTGACGACGCCCAGGACTGGCGCCTCAAGGTCTAAACGTCCGGTCGGGCGACGTCCGGATGCCGCGGTCCGCGGCATCCTCCGTCATGGCGAACCCTGACCCGGTGACGGGTCAGGCGGTGGCGGCTGCCTTGGCGGCGGCGAGCTTGACGGCCTTCGCGACCTTCGCTGCCGCGCGCAGGCGGGAGATCTCGTAAAGCGTGACGCTCGCGGCGATGCCGGCGTTGAGGGACTCGGTGCTCGCGCTGATCGGGATCGAGACGATCGCGTCGCAGGTTTCGGTGACGAGGCGCGACAGGCCCTTGCCCTCGCTGCCGACGACGACGACGATCGGGCGCTCCGCGAAGCCGAGGCCGAGCTCGGGCAGCGAGGTGTCCCCGCCGCCGTCGAGGCCGATCACAAGCACACCGACCTCCTTGAGCGACTTGAGCGTCTGGGTGAGGTTGCTCGCCATGGCGACGGGCGTGCGCGCCGCCGCACCGGCGGAGGTCTTCCACGCGGAAGCCGTGACGCCGACCGACCGGCGCTGGGGCACGATCACGCCGTGGCCGCCGAATGCCGCGGTCGAACGGATGATGGCGCCCAGGTTGCGGGGATCGGTGATGCCGTCGAGGGCGACGAACAACGGCTTGAAGCCGCGGCTGATCGTGAGCTCGAGGAGCTCCATCGGGTGCGCGTACTCGTACGCGGGCACCTTGAGCGCGAGGCCCTGGTGCACGGCGTCGCGGCCGGCGAGGCGGTCGAGTTCCGGGCGCATCACTTCGAGCACGGGGATGCCGCGGCCCGTCGCGAGGGTCAGGACCTCCTTGACCCGGTCATCCATTTCAATGCGGGTTGCGATGTACAGGGTGCTCGCGGGGATCTTCGCGCGCAGGGCCTCGAGCACCGAGTTGCGCCCGGTGACGATCTCATGCTCGTCGATCGACTTCGCCTTGCGGGTGGAGGTGCCACCGCCGCCGGAGTTGGCGGTGGAGCGCTGCCCGCCCTGCGAACCCGTCGTGGGGCGGCTGCGGCCACCGCCGGCCGCTGCGAAGCGGTCCTGGGCGGCCTTGCGCTTCCCGGCGGGGTGGTACGGACGGTCTTCGGCCTTGGGCGTGGGCTTCTTACCCTCGAGGGCCTGGCGGCCCTGTCCGCCGGAGCCGACCTGGGGGCCGCGGCTGCCCTTGCGCACGGACCCGGTGCGAGCCTTGCGGTCTGTGTTCTTCATCAGTCAAAACTCCAATGCGCACCCGAGGGGGTGTCTTCGATGGTAATTCCGGCGGCGACGAGCTCGTCCCGGATACGGTCTGCGGCCTTGTAGTCGCGGCTTTCCCTGGCGGTCTCCCGGTCGGAGAGCAGGCGCTCGACGAGGGCGGTGAGTGCGACCATGGCTGGTTCGTCCGTCGCGACGGCCCAGCCGGGCGACAGGGGGTTGATGCCGAGGACCTCGCTCATGGCGAGCACCTGGCCACGGGCGGCGGCGGCGGCGCGCAAGTCTTCGGCGTCGAGCGCCGCGTTGCCGGTGCGCACGGTCTCGTGCAACACGGCGAGGGCCTGGGGCACGGCGAGGTCGTCGTCCATGGCGACCGCGAACTCGTCGGGGACGAGCTCGACGCCGCTCGAGGCGAAACGCGTCTCGGCGAGGCGGCGGTCGGCCCTGTCGAGGAAGCTCTCGATGCGTTCGAGGGCGGCTTCGGCCTCGGCAAGGGAGTGGTCGGTGTAGTCGATCGTGGAGCGGTAGTGCGCGGCTCCGAGGTAGTAGCGCACGACGATGGCCCTGGCCTGATCGAGCAGCTCGGCAGCAAAGACGGAGTTGCCGAGGGACTTGGACATCTTCTGGCCGTGCACGTGCACGAGACCGTTGTGCATCCAGTACTTCGCGAACGCGTCGCCGGCCGCCGTTGACTGGGCGAGTTCGTTCTCGTGGTGCGGGAACCGCAGGTCGAGGCCGCCGCCGTGGATGTCGAAGCCCGCGCCGAGGTAGCGGCTCGCCATCGCGGAGCACTCGATGTGCCAGCCGGGCCGGCCTGGTCCCCAGGGGGATGGCCAGGACGCCGAGGCCGGTTCGTCGGCCTTGTGACCCTTCCAGAGGGCGAAGTCGCGCGGGTCGTTCTTGCCACGCGGGTCGGCGTCCGCCGCCGCTTCCATGTCGCCGCGACCCTGGCGGGTGAGCGCCCCGTACTCCGCCCAGCTGTTGGTGTCGAAGTAGACGTCGCCGGAGCCGTCGGCCGCCGGGTACGCGTGGCCGCGGTCGATCAGTCGGGTGATCAGGTCCTGCATCTGCTGGATGCTCGCGGTCGCACGTGGCTCGTACGTGGGGGCGAGGATGCCGAGACGCTGGTACCCGGCCGTGAACTCGAGTTCGTAGCGGTAGGCGAGCGCCCACCACTGCTCTGCGGTGCCTGCCGCGTTGGCGAGGATCTTGTCGTCGATGTCGGTGACATTGCGGATGAACGTGACGTCGAAGCCGCGGTAGGTGAGCCAGCGCCGAAGCTGGTCGTAGACCAGGGCGCTGCGCAGGTGGCCGATGTGCGGAGAGGACTGCACGGTCGGCCCGCACACGTAGATTCCGACCGCACCGGGGGTCGTCGGGATGAAGTCACGCAAGGCCTGGGCCCGGGAATCGTACAGTTGGATCGTCACACGTCCCAGCTTAGAACAGGGCCGGTTTCCGGCAGCGGGATGAGGGGCACGATGAGGGCCGTCGCGACGGCCGCGATGCCCTCGCCGCGCCCGGTGAAACCGAGCCGGTCCGTCGTCGTTGCGGACACGCTGACCGGCGCGGACAGGATCCCGCTGAGGTATTCCTCGGCCTCGAGTCGGCGCGGGCCGACCTTCGGGCGATTGCCGATGATCTGGACGGTGACGTTGCCGACCCGGAACCCGGCCGCGGTGACCCGGCGGAGGGTTTCGCGGAGGAACACGTCGCCGTGCGCACCTTCGAGACGCGGGTCGGCCACGCCGAAGACACCGCCGACGTCGCCGAGGCCGGCCGCGGACAAGAGCGCGTCGCAGATGGCGTGCACGGCGGCGTCGCCGTCGCTGTGCCCGGAGAGGCCGCGCTCCCCCCGCCAGTGCAGGCCGGCGAGCCAGAGCGGCGCGGCATCGTCGTACCCGTGCACGTCGAGGCCCGAACCGATCCGCGGTGACGGCGCCTCGGCCTGCTGGCCGACCGCGGCGGCATCCGTGCGGGCACGCTCGTCGAGGAGGGCCTCGGCCCGGTGCAGGTCCCACGGGGTCGTGATCTTGAACGCGAGCGGGTCTCCGGGGATGACCCCGACCGGATGTCCGGCGGCCGCGACGATTTCGGCGTCGTCGGTGGGGGTGCTCGCGGGGTCTGCGGCGCTCATGGCGGCGAGCAGCACGCCCCGGGGAAAGCCCTGCGGCGTCTGCACGGCCGAGAGGGCCGAACGGTCGACCGTCGCGCGGATGGTGCCCTCGGCGTCGACGTGCTTGATGGTGTCGACGAGGGCGAGACCGGGGACGATGCCGTGCCCGGTCGACCGCACAGCGGCGACGACGGCGTCGCACAGTCCGGCGGGGGTGAGGGCGCGGGCGGCATCGTGCACGAGGACGGTCTCGACGCCCGGGCGCAGCACGGCGAGGCCCCGGTTGACGGAGTCGGCACGGGTGGGGCCGCCCACCACGACGTCGACGTACGACGCGGCAGCCCTGGCGGCGGATGCCGCGATCACCCCGGCCTCCGAGAGGTGACTGTCCGGCGCCACGACGATCACCTGGGCGGGTTCGACCATTCCGAACACGGAACCGAGCGCCCGCTCGAGGAGCGTGCGGCCCCTGAGCAGGACGAACGCCTTCGGCTCCGTCGCTCCGAGCCGGGCGCCACTGCCCGCGGCGACGACGATGACCGCGACCGCGGGGGCTGCGTATTCAGTCATGTCTGGAGGCTATCTGTTGGAGGGCGGATGCTGCGGGATAGTTCGCACCGGAACGTTCACACCGGAACGTGCGAAAGGCGGCACCTCGCGGCGCCGCCTTTCAGCGTGTGAAGAAAGTCAGGGTGGGTCAGGAAGCCAGAACCTCGTCGAGGACCGTTGAGGCCTTCTCTTCGTCGGTCTTTTCGGCGAGGGCCAGCTCGCTGATCAGGATCTGACGGGCCTTGGCGAGCATCCGCTTCTCACCGGCGGACAGGCCGCGGTCCTGGTCGCGGCGCCACAGGTCGCGAACGACCTCTGACACCTTGATGACATCGCCGGAGGCGAGCTTTTCGAGGTTGGCCTTGTACCGGCGGGACCAGTTGGTTGGCTCCTCGGTGAACGGGGCGCGCAGCACCTCGAACACCTTGTCGAGGCCCTCACGACCGATCACGTCGCGCACGCCGACGAGGTCGACGTTCTCGGCGGGAACCTCGATGGTGAGGTCGCCCTGAGTGACGTTGAGCTTCAGGTACAGTTTTTCCTCACCCTTGATGATCCGCGTTTTCACTTCCGTGATTGTCGCGGCACCGTGGTGGGGATAAACGACGGTTTCGCCTACTTCAAAAAGCATGTATGGATATCCCTTCAGCAACGTCTAGGATACCACAGCGAGGGGTGGTAGGGTTTGCGACCCTGACCGGGGCATGGGCCGGCGGGGCCACGAGGCCGGCCTCCCCGATACGCTAGGCTCGAAGCGAAATCTGCGGCGTTCGCGCCTTCAGGCGCACCGTCGAACTGTTGGAGGTCTTGTGAGGGCTCGAGTCTTGCTGTCCGTGTTGCTGACGGCCGGTATCCTGCTGGGTACCAGTGGATGCAACCTGCTGGCCCCGCAGTCAACGACCAAACACTACGACGCGAGCGACGGGGTCAGCGGCAACGTCGGCGACCTGCAGGTCCGCAACGCGATCGTGCTCTCGACGGACGGAAAGACCGGGAGCCTCCTCGTCACCGTGGTCAACCCGAGCGATTCAGCGCACAGCCTGTCCGTGCAGTACACGGCCACGACCGGCAAGGTCACCCAGCAGCTCACCCTGAAGCCGCAGTCGAGCACCGCGATCGGTGCGACCGGCGGCCCCGTGATCACGCTCGAGAACATCGACGCCCCGCTCGGCTCGCTGTTCCCCGTCTACTTCCAGTACGGCACCGAGACCGGCCTCCAGTTGCTCACGCCGGTACTCGACGGCACGCTCCCCCAGTACTCGACCCTGCTGCCGACCACGGCGCCGTAGCGCCCGGCAGACGCAGTTCCGGCCAGACCGGGTCAGGCCGGAACTGGTCGAGCCCGACCGGTTCGAACCAGACCGGTTCGAACCAGACCGGGTCGAGTTAGGCCGGGTCCGGCGTCGAAGCGGACCGGGTCAGGCCTCGAAGCGGTAGCCGAGGCCACGCACGGTGACGAGCATGGTCGGCTCTGACGGCGTCGCCTCGATGCGCGAGCGGATCCGCTTGATGTGGACGTCGAGGGTCTTTGTGTCGCCGAAGTAGTCGGTGCCCCAGACCCGGTCGATCAGTTGGCCGCGGGTCAACACCCGGCCGGCGTTCCGCAGCAGGAACTCGAGAAGCTCGAACTCCTTGAGCGGCATGTTCACTACGGTGCCGCTCACTGCGACCGTGTGGCGTTCGATGTCCATCCGGACGGTGCCCGCCGTGAGCATGTTCTCGTCGTCCTCGGTCTGGTCGGTGCGCCTACGTGACACCGCACGGATGCGCGCGAGCAGTTCCCTGGTCGAGTACGGCTTGGTCACGTAGTCGTCCGCGCCGAGTTCGAGTCCGACGACGATGTCGACCTCGGAGTCCTTCGCGGTGAGCATGATGATCGGGACCTGGGAGCGGGTGCGGATCTCGCGGCACACTTCGGTTCCGGGGATGCCGGGGAGCATCAGGTCCAGCAGGATCAGGTCGGGTCCGATCCGGTCGAATTCGCTGATGGCGCTCGGCCCGTCCTCGGCGACGGTGACCTCGTAGCCTTCGCGTTCGAGCAGGAAGCTCAACGGCTCGCTCAGCGCTTGTTCGTCCTCAACCAAAAGAATGTGGGTCACGGGGTCTCTCCTGTTGTGGCCAGGGCGATGTGACTCGCCTCAGGCAGCCGGATGGTGAACGTCGAACCGCTGCCCGGTTGGGACCAGACGCGGATGTCGCCGCCGTGGATCTGCACGATGTGCTTCACGATGGAGAGGCCGAGGCCCGTTCCACCGGTGTGACGGGACCTAGCCTGGTCGACCCGGAAGAATCGTTCGAAGATGCGGTCGAGGTCGGCCTCCTGGATGCCGACGCCCTGGTCGGTCACCGTCACCTCGACGACGCCGTCGTGGTGACGCACTCCCACACCCACCCGGGATCCCTCAGCGGAGTAGTGCACCGCGTTGGCGACCAGGTTGTGCACGGCCATCACGAGGAGGCGTTCATCGCCCGTGACGAGGGCACCGGAGGGCTGGCCGACGGCGAGCGTGATGCGTGCGGCATCCGCAACGACCCTGCTCTGGTCGACGGCAGCCGCGACGACGTCGTCGATCGGGAGGTCTTCCGGCTCGGACAGGGAGTCCTGTGCCTGGAGCCGGGAGAGCTCGATGATCTCCTGCGTCAGCCGGGTCAGGCGCCCGGACTCCGTCGTGAGCCTGCTGGCGAACCTGCGCACCTGCACCGGCTCGTCGGCGGCCTGGTTGAGCGCCTCGGCGAGCAGGCCGACGGCGGCGATCGGGGTCTTGAGTTCGTGGCTGATGTTGGCCACGAAGTCGCGGCGCACCTCGTCGAGGCGGAAGGCCTCCGTGCGGTCTTCGGCGAGCAGCAGCACGTAGCGGGTGCCGAGCGTGGCCAGGCGCACGCGCACCCGCATGCTCGCGTCGCCGAACGGCCCGCGGGAGAGGATCAGGTCTTCGGCGATCGGTTCCCCGGAGCGCCGCACCTTACCGGCGAGCTCGAGGAGTTCCGGGTGCACGATCTGCCGGTTCCAGACCATCCCCATCGACACGGCGGCCGGGGATGTCTTCATCACATTGTTGGAGGGGTCGAGCACGACGGCCGCGGTGTCAAGTGCGTCGAGGACCTGGTCGATGCCGTCCGGCACGGCCGGGTTGACCACCTCGGAGGCGCGACGGCCGTGGCGTTCCGCGATCTGGAGCAGGCTGATGAACCCGGCACCGACCATGAGGCCCAGTGCCAGAGACACCAGCACGAGCCACGATGATTCCATTCCACCAGATTACTGACACAAAAAAGCGGAACGAACCGTGCCGGGCCGCTGGGCGGCTACTTTAGGTAGTATTCAACACTCCGGCACCTGCCGTTAACCTCTGTCGACAAAGATTCGCTGGGGGCCAGGTGGTTTCCACGTTTCTGCGCGTATCGCGCGCCCAGGAAGGAACACAGACGTATGCGTGAAGTATTCCAGCAGGAGCTCGCCGAGGTTCAGGACCGCCTCGTCGAGATCTCCCGTCTCGTCGGCATCTCGATCGCGAAGTCGACCAGGGCTTTCAACGAGTCCGACGTCAACCTCGCCGAAGAGGCCATCAGCGAAGACGACAAGATCGACGAACTCACCATCGAGCTCGACGAACTCGCCATCACGATCCTGGCGCGCCAGCAGCCGGTCGCCCGCGACCTGCGCATCGTGGTGAGCGCCCTCCGGATCAGTTCGTCCCTCGAGCGGATGGGCGACCTCTCCACCCACATCGCGCAGCTCGCCCGCTACCGCTTCCCCGACAAGGTCGTTCCGCAGAGCCTGCGGGGCACCTTCGGCGAGATGGGCGCCCTGCTCGTGACCATTTCGACGATGCTCACCGAGTTGCTCACCACCCAGGACGTCAAGCTCGCCGAGGTCATCCGCAACGAAGACGACAAGGTCGACGCCCTGCACCTGAGCGTCTTCGACGCCGTCCTCGCGGAGACCTGGAAGGGCGAGGCCGCCGACACGGTCGACTCGACCCTCGCGAGCCGGTATCACGAGCGCTTCGCCGACCACGCCGTCTCGATCGCCAAGAAGATCCAGTACCTCGGCACGGGCGCCTGGCAGCAGAGCACGACCGGCGTCCAGTAGTCCGCCCGCACCACTCGAACCGCCGCACAACCGAAACGGCCCCGGAAGCGAATGCTTCCGGGGCCGTTTTCGGTGGGGACTGTCGATAGCGGACTAATGGTGCGGGAGTGCTACTTCTTGCTGCCCTGGGCGGCGACGGCCGCGGCACCGGCGGCGGCGGCCTCGGGGTCGAGGTACTGGCCTGGACCGATCGGGACGAGGTTCTCGTCGAGGCGGTAGACGAGCGGGATTCCGGTCGGGATGTTGAGCTCGGCGATGTCCGCGTCGCTGATGTTGTCGAGGTGCTTCACGAGGGCGCGCAGCGAGTTGCCGTGGGCGGTGACGAGAACGGTCTTGCCTGCACGGAGGTCCGTCGCGATATCGGACTCCCAGTAGGGCAGCATCCGGTCGACGACGTCGCTCAGGCACTCTGTGCGGGGCAGCTCCTCGCCGAGGCCCGCGTAGCGCGGGTCGTGCGCCTGGGACCAGGGGGAATCGTCGGCGAGCACGGGCGGCGGCACGTCGAAGGAGCGGCGCCAGAGCTGGAACTGCTCCGGGCCGAACTTGGCGAGGGTCTCCGCCTTGTCGAGGCCCTGCAGGGCGCCGTAGTGGCGCTCGTTGAGGCGCCAGGAGCGCTTCACGGGGATCCAGAGGCGGTCGGCTTCCTCGAGCGCGATGTTCGCGGTCTGGATGGCGCGGCTAAGGAGTGACGTGTGCAGGACGTCGGGCAGGAGGCCGGACTCTGCGAGGAGCTCGCCGGCGCGCTTGGCCTCGGCAGCTCCCTGCTCGCTCAGGCGAACGTCTACCCAACCGGTGAAGAGGTTCTCTTGGTTCCATAGGCTCTGGCCATGGCGAAGGAGGATGAGATTGTATGACATGCCTCCAACTCTATCGAGAGCCGGGCCGGTGGTCGGTGGCCGGGGGTCAGTGCCCGGGGGTGCGGATGCCCAGCCGGGGCAGCCGGGGGATCTCGGCGACCGAGCCGGCCGACTGCGGAACGATGACCTGCTGGGTCGCGGCGACCGCGATCTCCTCGCTCAGCACCTGGAGCACGACCGTTGCAGGCACGGTGCGTTTGACGACAGCGAGGGCGATCGGCCCGAGCTCGTAGTGGATAGCACTCGAGGTGATCGAGCCGACGCCGCGACGCTCCGTTTCGCCGTCGGGAAGCCGGCGGACGGCCTGGACTTCGTCGCCGTGCACCGGCAGCACGCCCTGGGAGCCGTCGAGGTGGAGAAGAACGAGCCGTCGCGGGGGGTGCCCGAGGTTGTGCACCTTCGCGACGGTCTCCTGGCCGCGGTAGCAGCCCTTGTTCAGGTGCACGGCGCTGCGCAACCAGTCGAGTTCGTGCGGGAGGGTCCTGTCGTCGACCTCTGTCGCCCGGCGTGGCCGCCAGGCCGCGATCCGGAGCGCCTCGAGGGCGAGCAGGCCGGCCGCGCGCACGGTGCCGCGGCGGACGGCCAGGGTCACGGCGGGAAGCGCGGTGCGGGGCACGAGGGCCTCGGTCCAGTGCCAGTCGGCGCCGGGATGCGCGGGGTCTTCCGCGTACTGGAAGCCGCCGGTGACGACGGCAGCCCACGGGTCGTGCCAGACGAGGGGGGTTCCGTTCGGCGCGGCGGGTTCGAGCGCGGGCGAGGCCGCGGCGAGGTCGCCGATGCTCCCCATCGTGCCGATGACGGCGTACTCATCGGTGCGGTCGCGCAGTTCGACCCGCAGCATGAAGCGCATCCGGTCGAGCCACGTAAGCAGTGCGGGCAGTTCGGCGGCCTCGACGACGAGCCACGCCTCCATGCCGTCGTCGACGAGCCGCACCGCGTGCTCGACGTGCCCGGTCGGGTCGAGCACGAGGGTCTCGGCCGACTCCCCCGGCTGCAGAAAGCGCAGTTCCTGGCTCGTGATCGAGTTGAGCCAGGTCAGCCGGTCCGGGCCGGAGACGCCGAGCACCGCACGATTGGAGAGGTCGACGATGGCCTCGCCGGCGAGCAGGTGACGCTGTTCGATCATCGGGTTGCCGTAGTGGGCGGCGACGCCGGCATCGGGGCCGGTCGCCTGCACGGCGCCGGGCAGGTCGAGCAGGACTGAAGCGGATGCTGTCGGCGGGGTCATGAGGACTTCTTCCGGGGTTTGCGTGACGCGGAGGCGCACATCGGGGACAACGCGGGAACCGCCGGGATTATTCGACCCGCTTGAGGCGGCCGGATGCGTGCGTGCGCAGGCTCTGGCCGAGGGCGGCGATGTCCCACGCCCAGAGCAGGTGGCCGTCGACGAGACCGTACAACCGGGTCGCGGCCGAGTACGCCTTCGCGCCCTGGGTGCGCATCACCGCGTCGGTCGCGAGGTCGATCCGCGGCCCCTTGACCTGTCCGAGGTAGATCTCGGCGGCACCGCCGGGATGCACGAGCGTCACGTCGATGTCGAAGCCGCCGTCCGCATTGCGGAGCGTCTCCACGGCGGACGCCGTCGTATAGGGGTGCTCGCCCTCTGCCGGCAGCAGCCCGGGCCCTGGGTCGCCGGCGCCCTGGGGGCGACTCAGGCGCCAGTACCCTGTCTCGGTCATGAGCGGGGTCTTCCCGACGAAGCCGGACGCGGCCCCGTCGACCGCCTCGGCGTCGTCGTCGACGCTCGCTGCGGCATCCGCTTCAAGCCAGGTGTATGAGCTGTAGTTCAGGTGCGGGAGGCCGTCGTGGCTGAAGCTCAGCCGCTGGCCGAACTCACGTGAGACCCGATGACCGTCCGGCAGGGCATAGTCGATGACACCTGACCCCTCCCAGACGCCGAGGAGCCACGAGAGTGGGACGAGTTCGGACGGGAGCTGGGTCGGGAGCTCGAACATCGAGGGCTACCGCTGCCCCCGGAACAGCTTGAACAACACGATGCCGGAGACCCAGGCGATCGACAGGCTCGCGAGCGCGAGGAGGCCCAGGAAGAAGATTTCGAGCGCGAGGATTGACATGACACCACCTTAGCTCCCGGCGAGAGCCGAAACGCCTGCGCGCGGGTACCCGGCGCGGCTTTACCAGTTCGTTACAGAAGCCCGGCGAGCGCGAAGATTCCGGTCGCGGCGGCGAGGACGAGGACCGCGCCGACGAGGCTCAGCGTGACCCGGTGCACGTAACCCTCTTTTCGGCCGGTCGCGAGCTGGATGGAGAGGGTGCCGATGGTGCACCCCGCGAGGGAGAGGCCGATCCACACGAGGGAACGACCGGGCGCCGCGAGGGCCCCGGTGAGCACAGAACAGACCACGGCGAACGCCCAGACCAGGCCGACGCTTCTCCACTGCCACTTCACTCTTCCATTGTGCCCTGCCAGGGGAGCAATCGGCTGCACGTGGCTGCACGCTAGGATTGGCCAACAATGGTTGGAGGGCCCGCGTGGCGCAATTATTGATCCTGACCTCCGCGGTCGGCGGGGAGGTCCTGCCGGCGCTGGCGTTGCTCTCGCATGGAATCCGCGTCATTCCGGCCCAGCCCGACCAGCTCATCACCGCCCCGGACTCCGATGTCATCCTCGTCGACGCCCGCACCAACCTGATGGCCGCCAAGTCGCTGTGCCAGATCATGCAGACGACGGGCAGCCAGGTCCCGCTGCTGCTCGTGATCACCGAGGGCGGCCTCGCCGCGGTCAGCCCCGGCTGGGGCATCGACGACGTCATCCTCGACACGGCGGGTCCCGCCGAGGTCGACGCCCGCATCCGCCTCGCCGCCGGCCGCACGCCGCGGGCCGAGGAGTCCGCGCTGATCCGCGCCGCCGGTGTCGTCATCGACGAGGCGAGCTATTCCGCGAAGGTCTACGGCCGACCGCTCGACCTCACGTACAAGGAATTCGAGCTGCTCCGCTTCCTCGCGGCCCATCCCTCCCGGGTCTTCACGCGTGAGCAGCTGCTCAGCGAGGTCTGGGGCTACGACTACTTCGGCGGTACCCGCACGGTCGACGTGCACGTCCGCCGCCTTCGCGCCAAGCTCGGCGACCAGGAATCCCTGATCGGCACCGTGCGCAACGTCGGATACCGCTTCAATGTGCAGGAACCAGAGGCCGTGCGTGATCAGTCCGTCGCACGGGCCTGACGACAGCGCCTTCGCGCTCTCCTGGGCCGCGGTGACGGATGCCGCCGAACGCGTCGACGGGTATGCCCCGCTCAACGAGCAGGCCACCCTCGATCTCGCGGCCGGGCGCCGCACTCCCTTTCTGCTTCGCGACGGCGACGCGGCCGTCGGAGCCCTCGTCCTCGGCTCTGGTGAGCTCGACCTCGTCGTGCACCCCGGGTCCCGCAGGCACGGCCACGCCACCGCGGCCCTGACCGAGCTCTTCGGCGATCCCGCGTACGCGGTGGATGCGCCGGACGGACTGACCGCCTGGGCGCACGGCGATCACCCGGCGGCCCGCGCCCTCGCCGGGCGCTTCGGCTTCGACGCCGTCCGTCGACTGCTCCAGCTGGAACTGGCGCTCGACGCATCGTCCGCTCCCCCGGAATCCGCCATCACACCCGAGGCATCGATCGTGGAGCCCAACGACGCGATCGTGATCACCGCATTCGACCCCGCCGCCGACGCCGACGCCTGGATCGCCCTGAACGCCCGGACCTTCGCCACCCACCCCGAGCAGGGCGGCATCACAGCGGCCGACCTCGCCGACCGCATGAACGAGGCCTGGTTCGACGCGGGCGACTTCCTCGTCGCCCGCGTCGGCGACGCCCTGGTCGGCTACAACTGGCTGAAGATCGAGCCGGGAGCAGCCGAGGGTGAGATCTACGTGGTGGGGGTGAGCCCCGAGTGGAGCGGGCACGGCCTCGGACGCCGGCTGATGACCGCGGGACTCGAGCGTCTGCGCCGGCGCGGGGCGACCAGCGCGACGCTCTACGTCGAGGGCGACAATGTGCCCGCCGTGCGGCTGTATCGGTCCCTCGGATTCACCGATCGCAGTGTCGACGTCCAGTACCGCCGCCCAACCCGATAGGCACTGTTCACCCGGAACCGTCGCACCGGCAGGTCCTGCGGTGTCAGGATGGACTCATGGACGGCGAAAACATTCAGGACGAATCGGGTCTCGGAAGCGACTTCGATGACGATTTCGATCCCCTGACCGGCAAGGACGACCCGGAACTCCCCACCAACCGGTATCTCGACCGGGAATTGAGCTGGCTCGCGTTCAACCAGAGGGTGCTCGAACTCGCCGAGGACCCACTGCTCCCGGTTCTCGAGCGCGCGAACTTCCTCGCCATCTTCTCGAGCAACCTCGATGAGTTCTTCATGGTCCGCGTCGCGGGACTCAAACGCCGCATCCTGACCGGACTCGCCGTGCCGACCAACATCGGTACCGCACCGCAGGACGCCCTCTCCGACATCTCGGCGATGGCGCATGTGCTCCAGGACCGGCACGCCCGCGCCTTCCAGGACCTCGTCAGCCCGGCCATGATGGCCGCCGGCATCCACATCGCCACCTGGGACAGCCTCGACGAGGCCGACCACCGCTCGCTCCGCGACTACTTCTCCAACCAGATCTTCCCGGTGCTGATGCCCCTCGCGGTCGACCCGGTGCATCCGTTTCCCTACATCTCCGGCCTCTCCCTCAACCTCGCCGTCCGGGTACGCAACTCGAAGACCGGCAAGCAGGAGTTCGCGAGGCTCAAGGTGCCGACCATGCTGCCGCGCTTCGTGCGGGTCGACCGCCGCGAAGGCTTCGACAACGTGCGATTCATCATGCTCGAGGACCTGATCGCCAACCACCTCGGCGACCTGTTCCCCGGCATGGACATCCTCGAACACCACGTCTTCCGGGTCACCAGGAACGAGGACGTCGAGATCGAGGAAGACGAGACCGAGAACCTGATCAAGGCCCTCGAGAAGGAACTGCTCCGTCGCCGGTTCGGCCCGCCCATCCGCCTCGAGATCACCGAGGACATGGACGAGGTCACCCTCGGCCTGCTCGTGCGCGAACTCGACGTCACCGAGCAGGAGGTGTACCGGCTGCCCGCTCCGCTCGACCTCGGCGGGCTGTTCGACCTGCGCGTCGACCGCCCGGACCTGCGCTACGTCAAGCATGTCCCGACCACGGCCGTTCAGCTCCTCGCGCCAGAGCCGAACGCCGAGCCCGATATCTTCAGCTCGATCGCGCGCCGCGACATCCTGCTGCACCACCCGTACGAGTCCTTCGCGACGAGTGTGCAGGCATTCCTCGAGCAGGCGGCCGCCGACCCGGACGTTCTCGCGATCAAGCAGACCCTGTACCGCACCTCCGGCGACAGCCCGATCGTCGAGGCTCTCATCGCTGCCGCCGAATCCGGCAAGCAGGTGCTCGCCCTCGTCGAAATCAAGGCCCGCTTCGACGAGCAGGCCAACATCTCCTGGGCACGCAAGCTCGAGAAGTCCGGCGTGCACGTCGTCTACGGCCTCGTCGGCCTCAAGACGCACTGCAAGCTCGCCCTCGTCGTGCGCAACGAGAACGGCGTGCTGCGGCACTACAGCCACATCGGCACCGGTAACTACAACCCGAAGACCAGCAGGCTCTACGAGGACCTCGGCCTGCTGACCGCGGACCCCCAGGTCGGCAAGGACCTGACCCGCCTGTTCAACGAGCTCTCCGGGTACGCGATCGAGAAGAAGTTCAAGCGGCTTCTCGTCGCACCCCTGCACCTGCGTCGCGGGCTGTTGAAGGCGATCAACCTGGAGACGCAGGCCGCCCTCGACGGCAAGCCCTCCGGCATCCGCATCAAGGTCAACTCGATGGTCGACGAGGCCATCATCGACGCGCTCTACCGGGCCAGCCAGGCCAGGGTCCCCGTCGAGGTCTGGGTGCGTGGCATCTGCAGCCTCACGCCGGGCCTCCCCGGGGTCAGCGAGACGATCAAGGTGCGGTCGATCCTCGGCCGCTACCTCGAGCACTCCCGGATCTTCTCCTTCCACAACGGCGGGGACACCCAGGTGTACATCGGCAGCGCCGACATGATGCACCGCAACCTCGACCGACGCGTCGAGGCCCTCGTGCGCCTCGTCGACCCCGATCACCTCACGGAGATCGATGGGCTGTTCAACCGCGCCATGGACGACCGCACGGCATCCTGGTGGCTCGACAACACCGGCGAATGGACCCGCCACCACCTCGATGACTCCGGAAAGCCGCTCGACGATATGCAGGACCGATTGATGCAGCAGATCTCCCGACGCGTTCGGCCGACGGGTCGCCGATGAGTGCGGTCCTCCCGAACGGAGCGATCCACGCTGCCGGTGCGGTCTGCTGGCGCCTGATCGACGGCAAGATGAACGTCCTGCTCGTGCACCGCACGGTCTACGGCGACGTCACCATCCCCAAGGGGAAGGTCGACCCCGGCGAAACGCTGCCGCAGACGGCCGTGCGGGAGATCGAGGAAGAAACCGGACTCGCGGTCGCCCTGGGCGTGCCGCTCGGCGAATCGCGGTACTCGCTCGGCAACGGCAGGGAAAAGATCGTGCAGTACTGGGCCGCCGAGGTGCACCCCGAGGAGATCCAGCGCTCGACCTTCGTGCCGAACAGCGAGATCGCGGCGATCGAATGGGTCACGATCAAAAAGGCACGCAGCTACCTCAGCTACGCGCAGGACGTCGAGATCATCGACGCCTTCGCCGAACTGGTCGACAGGGGCGTGACGACGACCTTCGCCCTCATCGCCCTCCGGCACGGCAAGGCCGTCACCGGTTCAAGCTGGGCCGGCCCGGACAGCACCCGTCCCCTCACCGAACGCGGCGTCGCCCAGGCCGTCGAACTCGTGCCGACCGTGGGTGCGTGGCGCCCGCGCCGCATCGTTTCGAGCACGGCCACCCGGTGCATCACGACCGTCGCCCCGCTCGCGGCCGCGACCGGCATCCCGATCAAGCGCACGGAGCTCTTCAGCCAGGACGCCTTCGAACAGGGCGTAGCGGATGTTCGCGCCGGCATCGGCAAGCGCATCCGCTCCCGCAAGACCGCCGTCATCTGCAGCCACGGCCCGGTGCTGCCCGAGATCCTGCACGAGATCGCGCTCGCCACGGGGAGCACCTTCGGCCTGTACATCGAGGAGGCTTCCCACCTCGACATCGGATCGTTCTCCGTCGTGCACCTGTCCCGCGAGAACCCGAGCGCCGGGATCCTCGGCATCGAGACATACCGACCGAGCGTCTGAGGGCCCGCCGGCCCGCCGAACAGCCCGTTCACGTTAACCTTCCGTTCATCTTCCGGAGGGGGTGTCGTTAAGCCGTCGGATTATCGTCTGACCGGGGCCAGCACCGGCCCCGCCCTGCAGTCAGTTTCACTGCTGTCAACCCTCGAAAGGGAAAATTCGTGAATCTCAAGCGTTTTGGCCGACCCGCAGTCATCGCCGTCGCCGCCGCTCTCGCACTGTCCTCGTGTGCCTCCAACGAAGCCGGAACCGGCTCGAGCACCACCGCAGCGACGACCAGCACCTTGACCGGAACGCTCACCGGCGCCGGCTCGTCCGCCCAGGGCTCCGCCCAGGAAGCCTGGATCGCAGCGTTCCAGACCTCCAACCCGAACGTCACGGTCAACTACGACCCGTCAGGCTCCGGCGCGGGCCGCTCCACCTTCATCGCGGGCGGCTCCGACTTCGCCGGCAGCGACTCCTCGCTCAACGACACCGAGCTCGCCGGAACGTTCGCGTCCTGCGCCGCCGGTGCCAAGGCCGTCGACCTGCCCGTCTACATCTCCCCGATCGCGGTCATCTTCAACGTCGCCGGCGTCACGGACCTCAAGCTCGACTCCGCAACCCTCGCGCACATCTTCCGCGGCGAGATCACGACCTGGAACGACCCGGCCATCGCCGCGCTCAACTCCGGCGTGACCCTTCCGGCAACGGCGATCACCGCCGTGCACCGCTCGGACGACTCGGGCACCACGAAGAACTTCACCGACTACCTCTTCCAGACCGCACCGACCGTGTGGACCGACAAGGCAGCCGACGCATTCCCGATCCAGGGCGGCGAAGGCGCCAAGGGCACCTCCGGTGTCGTTGACGCCGTGACCAACGGCGTCGGCACGATCGGCTATGCGGACGCATCCAAGGCCGGCAAGCTCGGCGTTGCGAAGATCAAGGTCGGCGACACCTTCGTCGGTTACACCGCGGAAGCCGCGGCCGCCGTCGTCGCCGAGTCCCCGCTCGTCACGGGCCGCGACGCGAGCGACCTCGCCATCAAGATCAACCGCACCACGACCGACGCGACGCACTACCCGCTCGTGCTGGTCAGCTACGCGGTCGTCTGCACCGAATACGCCAAGCCCGCCCAGGGCGAGCTCGTCAAGGCGTACGTGACGTACATGGCCAGTGCTGACGGCCAGAAGGTCGCCGCATCCGCCGGTGGCGCAGCGCCGCTCTCGACCGACCTGGCCGATAAGGTCGCCGCGGTTCTCGCGACCGTCAAGTAACACCCGTTTCACCGGCACCACCCGCACTACCAGCTCCACCGAAGTCTGCCCGGCCAGGGCCCGCGTCGTACCAGCGGCCCGGACCGGGCAGACTGGGGTGTACGGCCCCCGGACCGCGCATCGTTTTCGCTCCACCACCCGAACCTCAGGGAGACGCCCGGCATGACCTCCGTAGTTGCCCGCGATCGAATCCGCGCCCCCCAGCGTCCCGGCGATGTGATCTTCTCAACGGCGACCGTCGTCGCCGGCAGCCTGATCCTCGCCGTTCTCGCCGCCGTCGCCGGGTTCCTGCTCGTCCAGAGCCTGCCGGCCTTCGTCGCGGCACCCGCCGATTTCAGCGGCGGCTTCACCAACTTCTGGGCCTACGTCTGGCCGCTCGCCTTCGGCACGCTCTGGTCGGCACTGCTGGCCATGATCATCGCGATCCCGCTCGCGATCGGCATCGCCCTCTTCATCTCGCACTACGCCCCCCGGCGGATCGCCCAGGGCCTCGGCTACGTCATCGACCTCCTCGCCGCCGTGCCGTCCGTGGTCTTCGGCCTGTGGGGCATCGGCGTGCTGGCCCCGCTCGTCCAGCCGTTCTACGCGAACCTCGTCGACTGGTTCGGCTGGTTCCCGCTCTTCGCCGGACCGGTCTCCGGCACCGGGCGCACCATCCTCACCGTCGCCATCGTGCTCGCGGTGATGGTGCTTCCGATCATCACCGCACTCTGCCGGGAGATCTTCCTGCAGACCCCGGTGCTCTACGAGGAAGCCTCCCTCGCCCTCGGCGCCACCCGCTGGGAGATGATCTCAATGGCGGTGCTTCCCTTCGGCCGCTCCGGTATCATCTCCGCCTCGATGCTCGGCCTCGGCCGCGCCCTCGGCGAGACGATGGCGGTCGCGATGGTGCTCTCGCCGAGCCCGACGGTGCTCTTCCAACTGCTGACCTCGCAGAACCCGACGACCATCGCCGCGAACATCGCCCTGAACTTTCCTGAGGCGCACGGCGTCGGCGTGAACATCCTCCTCGCCACCGGCCTGATCCTCTTCGTCATCACCCTCGCGGTCAACATGATCGCCCGCTACATCATCAACCGCCGCAAGGCCTTTTCGGGAGCGAACTGATGAGCAGCACGACCGCCACCCGGGCCGCGAACACGCCCCAGGCCAACGCATACGCCGCCGGCAAGCTGCCCAGGAACTCCACGCTCTACGTCCTGCTGGCAAGCTGGATCGTCACCGGAGCGGTCTTCCTGGTGCTCCAGCTGTCGGGGGCCACTTCCGGCTTCAACATCGTCGGCACGGTCTTCTTCGGCACAGTGCTCTACTGCGTCGCCATCTACGCGCTCTCCTACGCCGTCGAAGGCGTGCGCCGGGCGAAGGACCGCCTCGTCACCGCCCTCGTCACCGCCGCCTTCGTGATCGCACTGCTGCCGTTGATCTCACTGGTCTTCACGACGGTCGTTAACGGGCTGCCGGCCTTCCTCACCCCGACGTTCTTCACCGAGTCGCAGCGCAACGTCGTCGGCGCGGGCGGCGGCGCCCTGCACGCCGTCATGGGCACCCTCGAGATCACCGGCGTCGCCACGCTCATCTCGGTGCCGATCGGCCTGCTCGCCGCTATCTACCTCACCGAGTACGGACGCGGCCGGCTGGCCCAGTCGATCACCTTCTTCGTGGACGTGATGACCGGCATCCCCTCGATCGTGGCAGGCCTGTTCGCCTTCGCGTTCTTCTCCCTGCTGTTCCAGGATGCGGGCATCCGCTTCGGCTTCGGCGGTGCCATCGCTCTCTCGGTGCTGATGATCCCGGTCGTGGTGCGCTCGAGCGAGGAAATGCTCAAACTCGTGCCGAACGAGCTGCGCGAGGCCGCGTACGCCCTCGGCGTGCCGAAGTGGCTGACCATTCTCAAGGTGGTGCTTCCGACCTCGATCGCCGGCATCGTCACGGGAATCATGATCTCGATCTCCCGGGTCATCGGCGAGACGGCCCCGCTGCTGATCATCTCCGGCTTCACGGCGAGCATGAACTACGACCTGTTCAGCCAGCGGATGATGACCCTCCCGGTGTTCGTGTACACCCAGTACGCGAACCAGGGCACGGACACCCAGGCGTATCTCGACAGGGCCTGGGCCGGCGCACTCACCCTGGTGCTCATCGTCATGCTCCTGAACGGCCTCGCGAGGCTCATCGCCAGAATCTTCTCCCCCAAGCTCGGCCGCTAGGCTCCACCCGGCCGCTGGCCGCAACTCGAAGGATCACATGTCCAAGCGCATTGAAGTCAACGACCTCAACGTCTATTACAGCAAGTTCCTCGCTGTCGAAAACGTCACGCTGACGATCGAGCCCCGCACGGTGACCGCCCTGATCGGGCCGAGCGGGTGCGGTAAGTCCACCTTCCTCCGCACCCTGAACCGGATGCACGAAGTCATCCCGGGCGCCTACGTCACGGGCGAGGTGCTCATCGACGGCAACAACCTCTACGGCCCCGGCGTCGACCCGGTACTCGTGCGCCGCCAGGTCGGCATGGTGTTCCAGCGGCCGAACCCGTTCCCGACCATGTCGATCGGCGACAACGTCCTCGCCGGCGTGAAGCTCAACAACCGCCGCATCTCCAAGTCGGACGCGGATGCCCTCATCGAGAAGTCCCTCCAGGGCGCCAACCTCTGGAACGAGGTCAAGGACCGCCTCGACAAGCCAGGCTCGAGCCTCTCCGGCGGCCAGCAGCAGCGGCTCTGCATCGCCCGTGCGATCGCCGTGCAGCCCGACGTGATCCTGATGGACGAGCCGTGCTCGGCCCTCGACCCGATCTCCACCCTCGCGATCGAGGACCTCATCGAGGAGATGAAGGCCGAATATACGATCGTGATCGTCACGCACAACATGCAGCAGGCATCCCGGGTCTCCGACCGCACCGGCTTCTTCAACATCGCAGGCACCGGCAAGCCGGGCAAGCTCATCGAGTACAACGACACCACGACGATCTTCTCCAACCCGTCGGTGCAGGCGACCGAGGACTACGTCTCCGGTCGCTTCGGCTAAACCCGCGCCTGCCCCGACCGCTTCGGCGGTCTAGTCGGTGCGGCCGAGCAGGTACGCGTTGAAGACGCGGGTGCGCGGCAGGTCGGTCGCGAGCGGCAGGCCGTCGAGTTCGGTCACGGCCACGACCAGGCGGATGCTCGACAACAGCCAGACGGCATCCGCCGCCCGCAGCTCCGCGACCGTGATGTCGCGGTACTCCACCGGTTCGCCCTGCTCCCTGAGGTGCTCGAAGAGTCTCTGCTGGGTGGTGCCGTGCAGGATCGCACCGCTCGGCGCCGGCGTCACGTAGACGCCGTTCGAACGGATGACCACGCTCGACGTCGGGCCCTCCATGACGTAGCCGTCGTGCGTGAGGAAGATCGTGTCGTCGGCCCCACGGCGCCGCGCCTCGCGGAGGGCGGCCATGTTGATCGCGTAGCTGAGTGTCTTCGCACCCATCAGCAGCCACGGGGCGACCTCGGCGACCCCGCGCGGGTACCCACGGTCGAGGGTGATCGCCCGCACCCCGTTCTCGCGCGCGGCGGAGTGGTCCGGCGCGCGGGTCGCGTGCAGCCACGCGGTCGGTGCAGGCCCGGATTGGACGCCGCGGCTGAGTACGAACTTGAGGGCGAGCTCGCCGTCGTGCGGAACCCGCGCCACCGCGTAGGCGATGGCCTCTCGCCACTGCGCCGGGTTCGGCACCGGGAGGTCGCAGATCTCAGCCGAGTGCCGCAGGCGGGAGATGTGCGCCTCGACCTCCTGCGGGTGCCCGTCGACGACGCTGAGCGTCTCGAAGATGCCGTCACCGCGCTGGGTGCTCAGCTCCCCCACCCGGAGAGCCGGAGCGGCCGAATCCATCTCGTGGAAGGTGCCCGCAAAGTCCGCCTGGGCGGAATCGGCGGGCACCGGGTCGATCAGAAGGGTGAATGGCAGCGTCATGCCCCGAGCCTAGTTGCGGATCAGGAACTCTGGATGGCCACGATCGGCGTCGTGGTGGGTTGCTTCGAGCCGCCCTTGGGTTCCACGGTCATGCCGATCGTGTCGCCTGA
Source organism: Cryobacterium sp. 10I1 (assembly GCF_035019805.1). NCBI lineage: Bacteria > Bacillati > Actinomycetota > Actinomycetes > Micrococcales > Microbacteriaceae > Cryobacterium > Cryobacterium sp. 10I1. The sequence goes on along the minus strand of NZ_JASJVF010000014.1, from coordinate 260 downwards.
GGTGAGGCTGCCGTCGAGGACCCGCCAGGCGGTTCCGCCGCTCGCGCTGACGCTCGTGTCGAGGAGACCGGCCGAGACCGCTCCCCCGGCTCCGATGTACCAGAGCTGGTAGTCCTTGTCGCCGGAAAGCGCAGGCAGGCCGTCGACGACGAGCGCCGAAAGGCTGCTTGTATCGGACCAGACCAGGGTGGCCTGGTGGCCGTCCGCGGTCGTCGCCGAGGCGCGCTGCACGTCGGGTGCCGCGTTGAGCTGGGCGAGGG
>NZ_JASJVF010000013.1:0-29628 GCF_035019805.1 Cryobacterium sp. 10I1 | reverse complement strand
CGACCGCCACACTCACCTGGGATCTTCCCAACATGACTGCGGGCCCTAATGTCACCGACCATGGCTCCGCCGAGGGCTGCCAGGATGCTCCAGCGCGTGTCATCGCCGAGGGCGGCGAAAACGGGAACGAGGGTGGACGCGGTCACTCGGAACCTTCGAGGTAGGCGACCAACTCGTCCAGCTCGAAGTCCCAGCCACCGCGGTTGCCGTCCATGCTCGCGGCGGGGTCACGGAGGGCGTCGAAACCGGATTCGACGACCGTGAGTTGCGTGCCGGCATCCACTGTTTCGAGGGTGAAGCGGAAGACGGTGGTCTCGCCCGACTCGAGAGTGGATGCGGCGGCGTTGCTGTTGCCCCAGCGGTAGGCGATCATGTGCGGCGGGTCGAGCTCCTCGATGCGGACCGGGAAGTCGCCATGGTCGGACCAGCCGAAGACGCCGGTGGTGCCGACCGCGAGCGGTGACAGGGTTGCGTGCTCGGGAAACCAGCGGGCGATGTGCTGCGCCTCGGTGACGGCGGCCCAGACCTTCTCGATGGGGGCTGCGATGGTGATGGTTCGTGAGACGGTGAACTTGTCGGCATCGATAACGGACAACTCGTTGATCTTCGTGCTCATGGTGCATCCCTTCGGTGGATTAGTCCTTCAGTTGATTACTGCAACCTAAGCGTTGCACAAGCGAAGAAAAACTGCAACCAAAAAGTTGCAACCGAGTGTTGCTGTCCTGAGGACAATTCAGAGCGCGGTTGCCATTGAAACGAAGCGGCCCGACAGATGGTGCGCTTTGTGGAGGCGACGCGTTATTCGCTCTGCACGTCGCGCATCCACCGGCTGCTGTGTTGGCCGCTTTCGGGGCCTCCAGCGGTTATCGCACGCGCTGGGCGGTGAACTGCATGCGTGGGTGCGCATAGGATTCTTGCGCCTGAACGAGCTGCAGTTCTCGCTCACCTGACTGGTAGGTCAGCTCGAGGAGATCGAACACGCTGGACACGGTCCGTTCCAGCGCCACCGCAGCGTCACCTGTCGCGCGGTAGTGCGCCGAGAAAAGCGCCGCGGTGACGTCGCCCGATCCGTTCGCTTTGAAAGGGAGATGGGGCGTCTGCACGATCCACGCTCCCGTAGCATCCACGGCGAGCATCTCGACGGTGCCGGGTTCGCGGTCGGGGCGTTCCACGCTGGTCACGAGCACGGTGTCCGGTCCCATCGCCCGGGCGATGTCGACGGATGCGAGTGTGGAGTCCAGCGTCGAGGGCTCGGTTCCGGTGAGGAATCCCAGCTCGAACTGGTTCGGAGTGATGATGTCGGCCACGGGGACGACGCGATCCCGAAGCAGGTGGGGGATCTCGGGCGCCACGAAGCACCCGGACTTCGCGTTACCCATCACGGGGTCACACGCGTAGATGGCCGACGGGTTCGCCGCCTTCACCCGCTGCACCGCATCCACGATGACGTCGCCGATCCCGGTGCCGCCCTGGTATCCCGAGAGCACGACGTCGATCTGGGGGAGCACACCACGTTCTTCGATACCGAGGATGACATCGTGCACGTCCTCGGGTGCGATGAGGGATCCGCGCCACGCGCCATATCCCGTGTGATTGGAGAAGTTCACCGTGTTGACCGGCAGCACTTCGACCCCGATGCGCTGGAGGGGGAACACGGCTGCGGAGTTGCCAACGTGGCCATAAGCGACGGCCGACTGAATCGAGAGAATCTTCACGACACCAATCCTCCTCCCTACGAGCAGCCAGGGCCGCCGGGAAGCTCTGCACCGGAATCCGTGGGCGGGCGCAGCTACTTCGCGGAAGTGCTCAGCGTCGACAGCAGCGCGGCAGGTGTTTCAGGCTCATTGAGTGAGAGTGCGAACTGCTTCCCATTGGTGAGGGTGACGACGACCCCTGGTCCTGTGCGGAGGATGATCGCTGACCGCCCGGGCATGAATCGGTAGCCCCAGCCTCCCCAGTGCATCGGTTCCAGCGTATTGGTGTGCACGGACTCGATGTCCGTGAGCGGAATGGTCTTCAGTGCGATGCCCAGGAACCAGGTGACGACTTTCAGGCCGCGCCAGTCCACGCTGATCCGCAGTCGGGCAAACCCCAGCATGAGGACGGCCAGAAGGAGAAGGACCACGGCACCGAAGACATCCGCCCCGGGCTCGCCCTCTCTGGTTGTGAGGATGAGCAATGCCGCTGCGGCGGCGAACAGTGCCAGGCTCACGATCGCGAACAACGGAACAGTGACTGTGGTGATCCAGGCACCGATCTCTGTCGGCCCAAGCACGACCTCCACCGGATGATGTTCGGGTTCGGCAGCCACCCACCGGTGCGCGAGTAGGAACGGAATCAGGCCGTACCCGAGCAACGCCATGAGGAGCAGTGGCCACGCACCGACCTGCGGTTCCGCGCCGGGACCGGACGTGATCGTTGATCCGGCGATCATCAGCCAGCCTCCGGTTGCCAACCCTGCCGCGAAGCCGCTCCACAGGAATGTCTTGCGGCGAGTCGGTGCCGCACCCTCCCGCAACGCGAACGTTGCGATGAGAGCCGAAGCTAAGCAGACCACGACCAAGAGCGCGATTGCCATCCACGTCGGCCACGTCGAACTGACCCCATGGCTGCCCCACTGGCGGGGCAGGTCGGTCGGAAGCTCTTCTCGCCAGATGAGCCAGGTCGTGACGACTGCGGCGAGGGGGACCCAAACTGCGACCGCAGCGAGGACGTCGCGAGCGCGTGCCCGTCCGGAACTGCGTGCACCCATAGTTGGACTCCTTCTCCATTTGTTACAGAATCCTGGTAGCTGCTCACATTCAGTATGCGCACATGCTGACACGTGATCGGAATATGGCGCGGTGAAATTTTCTGACCCGATCAGGGGCAATTTGTCGTAAATTTCCCGCGGATGGCATTGACTAGTCATGGGGGTGGTCATGAAGACTACGGGGGAGTCCGACCTGGTGCTTTCGTACCGGTCGCAGAGAGCGCATGGCCGCGCATTCGGGCTGCGGTTCGACCGTTTCCGCTCTTCGGAAGCGACGGCACCACCGTTCTCGGCACCGTCCGCCTCGTTCTCTGACACGGGCATCCATCTGGTGCACACACCGCTGAAGGTCCCGGCTCCGCGCCCGGCACGGATCTCCTGGAAGGTCCTCGGCATTGCGCTCGCGCTCCTCGTGCTGAGCGGATGCGCCGCCGCGCCGATCCCTGCACCGCCGGCCACGCCCTCGCCGACGGCGACCTCGCACCTGTCGAAGTATCCGACGCCGCGAGACCAAGGACCGTTTGACGGCGCCGAAGGTACCACGACGATCGACAGCTCGGGCAAGATCACCTACACCGTCGTCAGCGGGGACTCTGCGAGCACGATCGCCACTCGCTTCGGCGTCTATCCCGAGCAAGTCGAGACCCTCGGCGGCGGCAAGGTCGGGATGTCCGCGATCCACCCCGGAGACAAACTCCAATTCGGCACCCGCGGCTACACGTGACCGAAGGCCAACGGTGCCGCGTTCCACCCGAGGTCGCACGCAAACCGAGGCACGAGTGTCGAGACTATTCGTGCGCTCTCGATTCGCCGGACGGCGGGAACGATTGGCGGGATGTCGGTCTCGATGGCACTGGGTCAGTCGAGAGAAGGCAGCAGGCCAGTCATCTCAGTGAACTCGTCGGCGATGTCTCGGGCGCTGAGCCACAGGTCGAGCTCGGCGGCGGGGACGGGCCGGGACATGTAGTAGCCCTGGGCTTGATCGCAGCCGAGGCGGACGAGCTCGGTGTAAGCGGCCTTGGTCTCGACGCCTTCGGCAACCAGCCGCAGGCCGAGGCTGTGGGCCAGGCCAATCGTGGAGGCGACCAGTGCTGCAGCCCGGGCGTCGTCGACCATCGGGAAGACGAACGAGCGGTCCAGCTTGAGCTCGTCGAGGGGCAGATCGCGCAGGTAGGAGAGTGAGCTGTACCCGGTGCCGAAGTCGTCGATGGAGATCTGGATACCGCTGCTCCGCAGCCGGGTCAGGATGCTCCGGGCCCGGTCGCGGTCGGCCATCAGGAACTCCTCGGTGATCTCCAGCTGGAGGGCACCCGGCGGGAGGTTACGGACCGTCAGCATCGCTGCGACCTCGTCGGGCAGGCTGGTGTCGATCAGCGTGCTGCCCGAGAGGTTGACTGCGACCGTGAGGGGTCGGCCTTCGGCGTGCCACACCGCCGCCTGGTCCAGGGCGACCTGAAGGACGACCCGGGTCAGGGTCCGCATCAATCCTGATTCTTCGACCAAGGCCAGGAACGCGTCGGGGTAGAGCAGGCCTCGGGTGGGGTGATCCCAGCGCACCAGCGCCTCCACGTTGTGGACCTCGCCGGTGTCCAGGTCGATCTTGGGCTGGTAATGCACCACGAGCTGGTCGGTGGTCAGTGCGGTTCGCAGTTCCTCGACCGTCTTCAGCCGGGTGGTGGCGTCGGTGTCGTCGGCGGTGTTGTAGACGTGCTGGCCACGGCCCGATGTTTTGGACTTGTACATGGCGATATCGGCCGTGCGTAACAAGGAGCTCAGGTCCAGACCGTGGTCCGGGAAGAGCGCGATACCGACGCTGACACTGGTGTGCAGTGTGATGTCCTCCAGAGCGAATGGCTCGGCCAGCGCGGCGCGCAACTTGACGGTCACGTCAATGGCCTCGGCGTGGCCGGCATCCTCGAGCAGGACCGCGAACTCGTCGCCGCCCAGACGCGCCAGCAGGTCCCCAGGCCGCAGGTGCTCACGCAGGCGGGCGCCGACCTGGACCAGCAGCTGGTCTCCGGCGTGGTGGCCCAGGCTGTCGTTGACCTCTTTGAACTTATCCAGGTCGAGCATCAGCAGCGACTGGCGGCGACGCTCCGGGTCCACCAAGCGCGCGTGCCCCTCTACGTGGAGGGCCCGCCGGTTCGGGAGGCCTGTTAAGTCGTCCGTTGCAGAGGCAACGCGGCGCAGATGCGCCATCCACGCGACCTGACGGAAGGCGACCTGGGTGCGAGCTGTCGCCGCGACCAACGTCGCCCCCGCAAGAGCGACTGAAAACGTTGACAAGGGCACCCGGCTGCTCACCAAGAGCACCCCTAGCCCTGCGGCGGTGGCCACCACCGGCACCATCAGTGCCGCCCTGCCGGTCGCTGGGCTCGTCTCGGGTACCGCGGCCGGATGAGTTCGCTCCATACCGTCGACCCACAATGCCAACAGGGCAAGTCCGATCGCCCAGGCCGCGGCTAGCGGCGTACCGCGCACATAGGTGTTGGCGTTCACCTGCAGCGCGTAGAGCACGTCCGCCGCGGCAAAGACCAGCAGGCCCACGAACAGCAACACCCACCGTCTTCCCAGCCGCCTGCCCCCCAAGGCGCCGATCCCGCCGATAGCGGCCACGAGCAGCAGATCGAAGAGTGGGAAGGAGATCGCCGTCACGGTGGCCAACCACGATGAACTGGTCAGGGCCGAGTCCAGCACCGGGCTCAGCGGAATCGCCAGCACCGCGGCTGCGCCGAGCGACCCCACCACGCAGTCCAGCCAGACCGACGATGCCAGCGTCCGCACGTGGCGGCGCACCGCAACGATCAGAGCGGCCAGCATCAGCAGGTAGAACAGCGAATACAGGACGTCGCCAACCGACGGGAACGGAATCGAGCCGGTCGTGGCCTCTACCCAGGCTCTGTAACAGTCACCAGCAACGTAGGCGGTCATCGCGGTCGCGGCGAGCAGAACCTCCGGGCGCCGAAGTCCGACCCTTCCGACAGCCATCCAGCACACTGCGACGGGTAACAGGTCCGTCAGCCCTACCGAGACGACAAGGACCGGCTCGAACCAGACGTCACCTGCCGGGCCCCATCCGCCCCAATGCACAGCCAGCCCGACCACGCTGGCGGCCAGGACCAGGACCATCGCCCACACCAGTCCGGTATGAATCCGCGCGCGCATCAGCGCCTCACCGGAATAGGCAGACTCGAGGTAGTGCTCCGGAACAGGTCGCGTTCGCGAGGACAGACGCTCGAACGATCAACCACAGTCCCCCCTAGAACTCCCACCAATCTATCGACCCATTGAGTGACATTCCCCTCAAGAGGTGTCGACCCGAGGTCACCGCCCCAAACTGGGGGAGTCGCGAAGGTCGAGGCCTCCGCGCCCCCAGTCCACAGACACACGCTCACCTTGGCGAATGGTCCACTCAACTGGTCAATAAATGGCCCTTCACGCTGGACCGTAGAGCTTCTAGGTTGGGTGCTGTGAACGTCGGAATCTGGGCTGAACGAACGACAACATCCGCTACTCGCGAAGGAGACGCGTCATGAACGCCCCCATCACAATCACGCCCATTCATGTCGGTGACTTGACCGCAGAGGGGTACCCAATGCCCGTCTACGTGCACCTCATCGAACATCCCGATGCGAGGGTGCTCGTCGACACCGGTTTCACAGAGATCCACCCCGCAGCGGCCGATCTCGACCCTCGCCCCCACTCTCTCAAGGCGCAGGCATTCGACCTCGAGAGCGTCGACATCGTCATCAACACACACCTTCACTTCGACCACTGTGGCGGCAACCACCTCTTCCCCGGCACGCCCATCTACGTCCAGCGCCAGGAACTTGACGATGCCCGCACCGAAGACGACTACACCATCCGAGAATGGGTGGACCCGCCCGGCGTGCACTATGTACCCGTCGATGGAGAATTCGACCTGCTTCCCGGGATTCGACTCCTCCCGGCGCCGGGCCACACCCGCGGCTCACAGATCGTTGTCGTCGATACCGGCGAGCGTCCGACAATCATCGCCGGAGACACCGCGGTGTGGTTCGGCGAGCTGGACAACCCCGAGACCGAAGGCCAGCGACTGATTCGCTCGCTGCATCCTGAACACGTCTGGATCACGCACGAGCACACGTCCTGGACCGCAGATTAGCGGGATCTCCGTGTGCGACCGCGTCATCGGTTTCGCCGTGTCGTTCGCCGGCCGCGTGTAGCAGCCAGCGCTCTTATGGCACGATCCTATTAAAAGGATGTTCGTCCTCTATAATGGCACTCTGGGGTCATTCGACCCGCCCGAAGGAGAAGCCGTGACCGTCGAACCGATCATCCTGTCATCGGACCGTCGCCGTGCCGAACCTGCCGACCATGAAGCATCGGCCGAAGCGCCCACGCGCGCCATCTGACCCCGACGCTATCCTGACCTGACCCACGCCGATGACTACGCCGAGCCCTCTTCGCCGAACCGGCAGCGCTACGCGGGGCACCGGCCCGATGGAGCGGCCTCCTGTCACCGCCCGGCTGGTCTTCCTGCTCCTCGGGGGCATCGCCCTGCTCGCCGGACTCAACGGCGCGCTGCTCCTGCTCGGCCTCTGGGCGCCCGTCGACAGCACCCGACTAACGGAGGTGCACGGCCCGCTGATGGTGTTCGGCTTCGTCGGCACCGTCGTGGTGCTCGAGCGGGCCGTGGCCGTCCGCCGCACGTGGGCCTATCTCTCGCCCGGCCTGCTCGGTGCCGGCGGCATCGCGCTCATCTCACCGCTGCCGGTGGTCGTGGGCCAGGCCGCCTTGGTCGCCGGCACCACCATGTTGCTGGCAATCTACAGCGAGATCTGGCGCAAGCAGGGCTCGGTCTCCACCGCCGTACAGGTGCTCGGCGCCCTGGCCGGGCTCATGGCCACGATCTTCTGGCTGCGCGGAATCGGCATCCCGCAGCTCGCACCGTTGCTCATTCTCTTCCTGGTGCTCACGATCGCCGGCGAACGCCTCGAACTGTCCCGCATCTCGCCCACCGTCAACCGGCGCGCCGAACAGTGGATGCTCGGCATCAGCCTCGCGCTCAGCTTCGGCTCGGTCGTCGCCCTGGTCTGGCCGATCGCCGGCTACCCCCTGCTCGGTGCCGGGATGCTGGCGCTGGTGGCCTGGCTGTTCCGGCACGACATCGCCACCCGCATGGTGCGCTCGGTCGGGTCGCCCCGCTACATGGCCTGGTGCCTGCTGGCCGGGTATGGCTGGCTCGCCGTCGTGGGCGGCATCTGGTTGCTGCGGGGTCCGGTCTACTCCGGCCCCGGTTACGACGCCATGATGCACGCCGTGTTCCTGGGCTTCGTCATGTCGATGATCATGGCGCATGCTCCCACCATCCTGCCGGCCGTGCTGCGCCGGCCATTGCCGTATCGGCCGGTCATGTACCTGCCGGCGTCGCTGCTGCATGTGTCGCTTCTGGTGCGGGTACTCCTCGGCGACACCTATGGCCGGCCCGTGCTGGTGCAGTGGGGCGGAGTGTTCAACATCGTCGCGGTGCTGCTGTTCGTGGCGATTGCGGCAGTCTCGGTTCTGCGCGGAACCACTGTGCTGCCCGTGCGGACAACACCGCGCAGCACTGCGGCCCCGTCAGCACCGCCCCTGGGGAGGTCGCTGCTGTGAAAGACAAGCTCTGGCACATCGTCTCGGGCAGCCTGGTGCCCGCGTGGCTGGCTGCCGCGGTGATCCTCACCGTGGTGCACCGCCAACTGCCCTCGTCGGGCTGGCTGCTCGTGCACCTGCTGCTCCTCGGCGCGGTGAGCACGGCCATCCTGATCTGGAGCCAGCACTTCGCCGACACGCTGCTGCGCCGCAAGGCCCTCGGCCATCGTCTCTCGCTCGGGCTACGGTTGAGTGCGCACACCGTCGGCGCCATCGCGGTGATGACGGGCATTGTCATCGGCGGGTATCCGCTCGTGCTGGTCGGCGGCATCCTGGTGGGCCTGAACGCGTTGGCCCACGCCGCCGTCATCGTGGGTCAGACCCGTGGTGCGATGCCGGGCCGGTTCGCCCCGCTGGTGCGCTACTACGTGGCGAGCGCGGTGATGCTCGCCGCCGGCGTGACTCTGGGCATCCTGATGGCCCGGCTCGACGGGGGAGGCGAAGACTACGAACGCCTGTTCATCGGTCACCTCGCGTTCAACCTGCTCGGCTGGGTCGGCCTCACCGTGATCGGCACCGTCGCGCTGCTCTGGCCGACCGTCTTGCACACCCGAATCGCGGGTGCCACAGTGGCGGCCGGCAGCACCTTGTCGGTGCTGGTGGGTGGCCTGGTTCTCGTCGGGCTGGGCTGCCTTGCCGACCTGCGCCTCGTCGTTGCACTCGGTGTTCTGGTCTACCTGGTGGCCCTCGGCCGCATGCTCTGGGAGGGTGTCGGTCACCTGCGCCGGGCGCCCGCCGTGACCTTCGCAGCCTGGAGCCTGGGCTCCGCGCAGATCTGGTTCGCGCTCTGCACCCTCGGGTTCGGCCTGCGGGTGGCGATCGCCCCCAGCTGGACGGTCGCGGCCGCCGGCGTGGAAACCCTGGTGCCGTACTTCGCAATCGGCTTCGCCGCCCAGATCCTGCTCGGCGCCCTCAGTCACCTCGTGCCCGTCGTGCTCGGTGGCGGCCCGGCCGCCCTGAAAGCCACCGCCGCCGAGCTCGATCGCGGCGGCTTGTTCCGGGTCGTGGTCGTCAACGGCGCCCTCCTCCTGTCGCTGCTGCCGGTCTCCAGCACCCTCACCGTGGCGTTGTCGATGCTGATCGTGGCGACCCTGGCCAGCTTCCTGGTGCTGTTCACCCGGGCCCTTCGCGCGAACCGGCGGGTGCGCGCCCTGCCGCTCGTGCGCGTGGCGCCGGGCGAACGGCCGGTGGCGGGCCCGCGACCGCGCAGCACCGGGCGGATGCTCGCGGCCGCGAGCGTGCTGCTCCTCACGGTGACCGTGGGCATCGTTGTCGACCCGGCCTCGGTGGAACTGTCGGCGGTGTCGACCCAGGCCGCGGGCTCCTCTGGAACCGCTGCCGCGACCGGTCACACCACCACGGTCGCCGTGGACATGGTGCACACCCGCTTTGTGCCCGACCGCATCGAGGTGCCGCTCGGCGACGCACTTAGGATCACCCTCACCAATAGCGACGACATGGCGCACAACCTGGTGCTGGAGTCCGGCCTTGTGTCGGGGTCACTTGACCCGGGCACCACCACGACCGTGGCCGTTGGCGTGATCGGCGCGAGCGTGGACGGCTGGTGCTCGATCGCCGGACACCGGCTGCTGGGCATGGAGATCAGCATCGTCGCGGTGGGCGACGCGGGCGCATCCGCCACCGGCGACAGCACCTCGATGGGCGGCATGGCGGGCATGTCCGCGGACGGCAGTCACACCGGCCAGGACGCGGCCGCGACCGGAACCTCTGCGGCCGCCGACATCGACCCCTCGGCCGTACCCGACGCGAATTTCGAGGCGCACGATGCCGTGCTGCCGCCCGCTCCAGACGCCACGGTGCATCGCCGTACCTTGGTCGTGCGCAATGTGGAAACCGAGGTGGCCCCCGGTGTCACCCAGTTGCTCTGGACCTTCAACGGCACCGCGCCCGGCCCCACACTGCGCGGCAGGGTGGGCGACGTGTTCGAAATCACCCTGGTGAACAAGGGCACGGTCGGGCACTCCATCGACTTCCACGCAGGCGCCGTCGCCCCCGACGCCGTGATGCGCACCATCCAGCCCGGTGAGAGCCTGGTCTACACGTTCACCGCCACCCGGTCGGGCATCTGGCTCTATCACTGCTCCACAATGCCCATGTCGGTGCACATCGCGAACGGCATGTTCGGTGCCGTGATCATCGACCCGCCCGGCCTGGCCGACGTGGACCGCGAGTACCTTCTGGTGCAGTCCGAGCTCTACCTCGGCGCGCAGGGCGGCGAGGTCGACGCCGTCAAGGTCAAGGCGCAGACCCCGGACCTGATGGTCTTCAACGGCTACTCCAACCAGTACGCCGCCCGTCCGCTTCCGGCCCGTGTCGGCGAGACCGTGCGGGTCTGGGTGCTGGATGCCGGCCCGAACGTGGGCAGCGCCTTCCACATCGTCGGCGGCCAGTTCCATACCGTCTATAAGGAGGGCGACTACCCGCTCAAGGACGGCGGCAGCACCGGGACGGGTGGCTCGCAAGTGCTCGATCTGGCCGCCGCGCAGGGCGGATTCGTGGAGCTGTCCTTCTCCGAGGCTGGGCACTATCCGTTCGTGAGCCACGTCATGTCGGACGCCGAGAAGGGCGCGCGCGGCATCTTTGAGGTGTTGCCGTGAGTGAGTCGCCGAACACCGTGACGCAGGCTGCGGGAACGCGACCATGCTGACACGTGATCGGCACAAGGCGCGTTGAAATTTTCTGACCCGATCAGGGGCAATTTGCCGTGAATGCCCGCGGATGGCGTTCAATAGTCATGGGGGTGGTCATGAAGACTGCGGGGGAGTCCGATCTGGTTTTTTCGCGCGGGTCGAATAGTGCGGATCGCCGCGCGTCCGGGTTGCTGTTCGACCGTGTCCGCTCTTCGGAAGCGACGGCACCACCGTTCTCGGCACCTTCCGCGTCTCTCCCTGACGGCAGCATCCATCGGGTGCGCCCAACACTGAAGGTCCCGGCTCCGCGCGCGGCACGGGTGTCCTGGAAGGTCCTCGGCATTGCGCTCGTGCTCCTCGTGCTGAGCGGATGCGCCGCCGCGCCGGTCGCTCCACCGTCGGCCACGCCCATCCCGGCGCCCATCCCGCCCGTGATGACCGAGGCCGCCCGGCAGGAGCTGGCCGATCAGGCGCAAACTGCCTTGCGCGACGGATTCGTCGCCAGCTATCCGGACGTGGCCGTGCCGACGGCGACGCGGGAGAGGTTCCTGAGTCTGGAGGAAATCCCGTCGGTGATCGCCGCCTGCTTGACCGCCGCAGGAGTCCCTGCGGTCGCGAGCCCTGAGGGCGGCATCGAAACCTACGTGGCGCTCGGCGATGAGGAGCGTCATGCGATCGCGGACTACGTCTGCAATACCCGGTTTCCCAGCGACCCGAAGAACTCCGTTCCGCTGAACGAGTCGCAGGTCACCTACCTCTACCAGTACCAAACAACGGTCCTCATGCCGTGCCTGGAAACCGCCCACATCCGGGTTGATCCGCCACCGACCCTGGAATCCTTCATGGCCAACTACACCGGCCAAGGCCCCGCAACCGTGACCTGGCAGCCCTATGCACACATCGACCAGGGGCCCCCCGATCGAGGCATCTACAAACAATGCCCACAAATGCCCGAACACCTCAGGGACTGAACACCCATCGCCACTCGCTTCGGCGTCTACCCCGAGCAGGTCGAGACCCTCGTCGGCGGCAAGGTCGGGATGTCCACCATCCATCCCGGCGACAAACTCCAATTCGGCACCCGCGGCTACACCTGATCGATCGTCAACGATGCCGCGCTCGACCCGTGGCACGAAGCGGTGAGCCCAATGCGCTTCGAGGCGGTGGTTCCAGCCGTCGGGCACGGACATTCGCCGGTGAAAGCGAACGGCCGGGGTATCTGTTTTGAATGTTAGTGACCGGCGTCGCTCACGAGCTTCAGTCCGATCACGCAGCCGATCAGTCCCAGGAGGAGCACGATCTTGAGGATGCTGAGCGATTCGGTGCCGGTGACCATCGCGTAGACGACGGTCAGTGTCGCACCGATCCCGACCCAGACGGCATAGCCGGTCCCGATCGGGATCTCTCTCAGTGCGAAAGCGAGTCCTGCCATGCTTGCGATGATCCCCGCACCGAACACGAGGGTCGGGACGAGCTTTGTGAATCCCGCCGACTTGCCCAGGGCGGTTGCCCAGACGGCCTCGAGAACTCCGGAGAGGGACAGAACGACCCATGGCAACATGATGACTCCACTGGCAAGTCTTGTCGCGTACCGGGTACTTGGCCATCGTCCGGGAACCGTCAGGGGCTCTGCGGCCATTCTGCTTGAGGGCCCTGAGCAATGCCTGATCACCGCGCCCGGCCGGCGGTTTCACTGCCAGGACACGCGAGTCTCCATTCCCGTGTCCTGCGGAGCGTTGCCGCCGGTCACACCAAAGCTCGGACTGTCGTGCGTCGACGAGGATCGATGCTTAGGCCGACGCCTTGGGGAGGGCGTCGTCGATGAGGACGACGGCGATGGCGGCCGCGGTGGCAAACGTGTCGGTGTTGAGGACTCGGCTGCGAGCCGAGGCACCGTCCAGGAGCAGTGCCAGTTGCTCGCCGAGCTGTTCGGGGTTGGTGGCGCCGCCCTCGCGGGCGGTATCAGCGAGCCGGGCGGCGAAGCCCTCTTTATAGGTGCGGGCGAAGACGCGTGCTGGATGGCCCGGGTCCTCGATTTCGACGGCAGCTCCGATGAACGGGCACAGGGGGGAGTGGATGTCGAAGATGGCGAGGAGTCGCTCGCGCGGCGTCAGGTCGGAGCGGTCGAAGACTTCGGGCAGGATGTCGGGATCGAAACGGCGCAGATACTCGGCGATGAGCTCGTCCTTGCCGTCGAAGTGCTGGTACAGCGTCCGCTTGGAGACCCCGGCCACCGCACAGAGTTGGTCAACGCCGGTGCAGTTGATGCCTTGATCGGGAAACAGTTGCTGGGACGCGCTGAGAAGGCGCTCTCGAGCGCCCCTGCCGCTCCGCAGGCCGCGCGGTCCCTTCTCCAACTCCGTCATAGTCCCTAGCGTAGCCCGTTGGTACCGATCGGTGTGCATAGCTTGACTCGCCGCGCATCAGCCCGTTAGGTTAGGTACTCAGATCGGTGTACATACATCGACGCGGCGATTGGAAGACACCTCATGACCACCATCAGCATCATCGGCTCGGGCAACATGGCGACCGCCATCGGCACACGGGCGGCGAAGCACGGCCACACCATCGAGTTCATGAGCCGCAACGCCGCCAAGGCGCAGGCTCTCGCCGAACAGATCGGCAACGGTGCCACCGTCGGCGCGTTCGGCGCACGGCCGACGGGGGACATCGTCATCGTGGCCGTCCTCTACGCCGGCGCCGTTGACGTGGTCGCGCACTACGGCGATGCGCTGGCCGGCAAGATCCTCGTCGACATCACCAACCCGTTCAACGCTGACGCCAGTGGAGTCGTGACGACCCCGGGTAACTCTGTGTCGCAGCAGATGGCAGCGGCCGCCCCCGAGGGCGCACATGTCGTGAAGGCATTCAACACGATCTTCGGCGGCGTCATTGCTGAGGACAAGGCCGTCGATGTGTTCTTCGCCGGCGACAGCGCCGGGGCGAAGGCAGAGGTCGCCGCGTTTGTGGAGAGCCTGGGCATGCGGCCCCTCGACGCAGGAGCGCTTGAGATGGCCCACGCCCTTGAATGGGCCGGCATCCTCCTGGTGGGCCTGGCCGCCCATGGCGCAGGCTTCGACATCGCCATGGGCGCGAAGGTCCTCTGACGATTCTCTCCAACCGCGTGCCCGGCAACGGTGGTGAGCAGGCCTCGCCGGGCAGCGGGCCGGGGTGGCACAGGGAGGTACTGAGCCACCCTCCCTCGTTGACGGGACCGCACGTAGCCTCGAAGCATGACTACTTCGTTCACCCTCAACAATGGCGTCGATATCCCCGCGGTAGGTCTCGGGGTCTTCCAGAGTTCCGCGGAGGACACCGCGGCCGCCGTCGAGACCGCGCTGCGTACCGGGTATCGCCACATCGACACGGCTGCCGCCTACATGAACGAGCGGCAGGTCGGCGAAGGACTGCGCAACTCGGGTGTCGATCGCGCCGAGGTCTTCGTCGAGACCAAGGTCTGGATCAGCCAGTACGGCTACGAGGAGACCCTGCACGCCTTCGACGTCGCGACCGGCAAGCTCGGCCTCGACTACCTCGACCTCTTGATCCTGCACCAGCCGGTCCCGCTGAGCTTCGACAAGACTCTCGAGGCCTACCGCGCGCTTGAGACCCTCCTCGCCGAGGGCAAGGTGCGGGCGATCGGCGTGAGCAATTTCAAGCCGGAACACCTCGATGCGCTCCTCGAGGCGCGCACCATCGTTCCTGCCGTCAACCAGATCGAACTGCACCCGTACTTCGTGCAGAAGGAGACCCAGGCGGCGGATGCTGCCCGCGGCATCCTGACCCAGGCCTGGTCTCCGATCGGCGGCATCAACTTCTACCCGGGCTGGGGCGACGGCACTGCGAAGAACCCGCTGCATGACCCGGTGATCGAGGCGATCGGAGCCGTGCACGGCAAGTCGGCGGCGCAGGTCATGATCCGCTGGCACGTCCAGCAGGGGCGCAGTGCCATCCCGAAGTCGATCACGCCGTCCCGCATCGTCGAGAATTTCGATGTCTTCGATTTCGAACTGACGGATGCCGAACTCGCGGCGATCGACGGGCTCGACCTCGGCATCCGCCGCGGCCCCGAACCCGACACCCGCCGCATCGACGAGAACCGCTTCGTGATTCCGGAGGCGTGAACACGATGGCGATCAGCGAACAGGCACAGATGACGCGCTCGTCACCGCACAAATCACGGTGAAGGCCCCGCACCCACGCTCACGCGGGATGGGGGCCTCCACCGATGACGATCAGATGTTCTTCGTGACCTCATAGGCATTCCAGATGGCGTACATGATGCTGGAGACCTCGCCGGCATCTCCGATCAGGTGCAATTCGGGACCGGAGAAGCGCAGCTCCTCGTACAGTGAGCGCTCCGAGACGTAGCCGACGGCCACAACTGCCGAATCCGCCGTCAGGACCGTCTCCTCGTTGGTCTCGCGGTCCTTGATGACGAAGCCGCCATCGCGGGCGCCGGTCACCATGCTGTTCACGACCAGGTCGACGTTCTTGAACGCGATGAGGTCCCGGATCATGTCGGAGTTCGCGGTGCAGAGTGGGCCACCGAGCTGCAGGATGTCCGGCTGGTATTCAACCAGAGTGACCTTCTTGCCCAGGCCCTCCAGCCACAAGGCCAGCTCGCAACCAACGAGGCCTCCACCGATGATCACGGCAGATTCGCCGACGTCTTCTTTCAGGAGCAGGACGTCTTCCGCCGTGAAGACCCTGTCGGAGCCCTCGAGGGTCATGCGCTTGGGCTTGGAGCCCGTGGCGATGATGACACAGTCGTAGTCGCCGGCCTCAACCTGTTCCTGGGTCACGGTGGTGTTGTAGTGAACGGGGATGTCCATGGTCACCAGTTCGTTGGTGTACCACCGGGCCAGAGCGAGGTCGTCTTCCTTGAAGTCAGGCGCTCCGCCGGGAATGAGGTTGCCGCCGAGGTGATCGGACTTCTCGAACACGTCGACGACGTGGCCGCGCAGGTGGAGGTTGCGGGCTGCTTCGCAACCGGCGACCCCGCCGCCGACCACCATGATCTTCTTCTTGGTGACCGCGGGCTCGAGGGCGTAGGTCTTCTCGCGACCGGCGGCCGGATTCACGGCGCAGGAGATCGACGTGAAGTGCTGCAGACGGCCCATGCAGGCCTCCTGGCAGGACAGGCACGGGCGGACCGTGTTGTACTTGCCCGCACGGATCTTGTTGGGGATGTCGGGGTCGGCGAGGAGCGGGCGGGCCATGCCGATGAAGTCGGTCTGCTTGTTCCGGATGGCGTCCGAGGCGAGGTCGGGATCTTCCATTCGTCCGGCTGTGATCACGGGGATGTCGACGTGCCGCTTGAGGATTTCGTTGTATGGCAGGTAGAGGCCCTTGGCCTGGTACATCGGCGGGTGGGTCCAGTACCAGGAATCGTAGGTGCCGACATCCGCGTTGAGGCAGTCGTAGCCGGCAGCCTCCATGGCCTTGGCCGTCTCGATGCCTTCTTCGATGTCGCGGCCTTTCTCCTCGAATTCCTCGCCGGGGAGTCCGCCCTGGCGCCAGTCCTTGATCATCGACTTGAGGCCGAAGCGCAGGGAGACCGGGTAATCCGCGCCGCAGGTCTTCTTGATCTCCTGAACGATCTCCGTCGCGAATCGGAGGCGATTCTCCAGCGATCCGCCGTACTGATCGGTGCGGTGATTGAAGAAGGAGATCGCGAACTGGTCGAGCAGGTAGCCCTCGTGGAGGGCATGGATCTCGACACCGTCGAACCCGGCTTTCTTGCAGACCAGGGCGGCCTCACCGAACTTCCTGACGATGTAGTGGATCTCGTCAACGGTCATCTCGCGACAGACCACTCCGTCGATCCAGCGGTGGGGGATGGGTGATGGAGCAATGGCCGTCTTGCCCAGAATGGAGGGAATCGACACGCGGCCGAAACCTCCGGTCAGCTGGCAGAAGAATTTGGCGCCGTATGCGTGCACACGCTCGGTCATTTGCTTCGCGTTCTGGATGAAGTGGTTCGGGTTCAACGTGGCGCAGGGGAGGGAGGGCAGGGAGCAGACCTCGACCTCGTTCTCCACCATCGTCGTACCCGTAATGATGAGACCGGCGCCACCCTTGGCCCGCTCCACGTAATAGTCCGCGGCACGCTCCGTGTAGGCGCCCTGTTCGTCGCAGAATCCGCCGGGGCCCATCGGCTCCATCACATAGCGGTTCTTAATCTCCAGGTTCTTAATTTTCAGGGGTTCGAATAGAACGCGGTATTTTTCTTCAAGCATCGTCAGGGCCTTCTCTCAGGGCGATTTCGGAAACGGTCGCTTCCTGAAATTCGCGTTAAACTGAGATTGCCACAAACCTATGTTTGTGGCAAACCTACATCGATGCCGGAGGCTGTCCGTGAGCGAGATCGCGACCGAACTCACCCGATTGCTCGGGCCTTTGCGTCGGGAGATGTCCCGGGCGACCCGGGCCGCCGAAGACTTGCCGGACATCCCCGAAGCGCAGATTGAGCTGCTGCGAGTTCTCGTCGCCTCCGGCCCGGTCAATACCCGTGACGCCGCGATCGCTCTCCGCATCGCTCGCCCGACCGTCAGCAACCTCGTGAAAGCCATGACGGCGGCTGGATTGGTTGAGCGCGCCTCGACAGGGGACCTCCGCTCAGCGATACTCGTCGCGACGCCCCACGCGAGGGACATGCTCTACCGGTTCGACCGGACGAGCACGGCGACCGTGGCCGCGGCCATCGACATGCTCTCGCCCGCCGAACAAGACGTTCTGGCGTCCGCGATTCCCGTACTCAACATATTGCGCGATTTGTTTGAACACGCCGCCCGACCGGCCCCGTCGGCTTCCGATGCATCTGGTGACCCACTGAGGACTTGAGCCCGGTCTCAGTTTCGAATCCCGTCGACCCGACCACGAGTCCCGGAAACGCACAGGTCTCCGGGACTCTCTGGCTGTCCGGGTTGTAACCGCGTTCAGCCGAACGGGACGGCGCCGACAAGCACTCCGACGACCAGCATCACAAGCGAGATCACGCAGGCTCGCCAGAGCACTTTCCTGTGGTGGTCGCCGAGGTTGACGCCTGCAAGAGAGACGAGCAGAAGAATGGCCGGTACCAGCGGGCTCTGCAGGTGAACGGGCTGACCGATGATCGAGGCGCGGGCCATCTCGACCGGGGAGATCCCGTAGGTTGCTGCGCTCTCGGCGAGCACGGGAAGAATGCCGAAGTAGAACGCGTCGTTGGACATGAAGAAGGTCATCGGAATGGAGAGCACTCCGGTGATGACCGCGAGGTACTCACCCATCGATGCCGGCACGACCTGGACAACCCAGTCGGCCATCGCCGTGACCATCCCGGTACCGTTCAGCACTCCGACCAGGACGCCCGCGGCGAGCACCATCGAGACGACGCCGACGATGCTGGGCGCGTGCGCGACGATCTCGTCGGCCTGGCTGCGGAGCTTCGGAAAGTTGATCACGAGCGCCACGCCGGTGCCCACCATGAAGATATAAGCCAAGGGCATGACATCGAGCACGAGCAGCACCATGACGGCGACGGTGAGCGCGAGGTTCACCCAAATGAGTCTGGGCCGCAGCGTCGGCCGATCCGCCCGCATCATCGTGTCGGCCATCATCGTGTCGTGATCTTCGGCGTCGAGCACCTTCTGTTCGGCCAGGGCCGTGTGACCCACCGGCACACGCTGGCCCGGCCGCACCGTCACGATACCGGTCGTCGACAGGGTTGCCGCTGCACCCGGACTGACCTCCGTGCCGCGCACGACGCGGTTGCCGCCGAAGAAGCCGCGCCAGAAGCCGGGCGACGCCAGCGGGGCGGCATTCGCCTGCGCAGCCTGTGAGTACTCGAGCGACCCGATGCGCTTGCGTTCGCCGAGCCCGAGGAACCAGGCGAACGCCAGTGCAATGATGACTCCCGTCGCAAGAGACGGCAGCATCGGCACGAAGATGTCGGTCGGCGACACGCCGAGTGCCGAGGCCGCCCGCACGGTGGGGCCACCCCACGGAACGATGTTGAGCGTGCCGTTCATCAGGCCTGCAACGCAGGTGAGTACGACCGGGCTCATGCCCAGACGCAGGTAGATCGGCAGCATCGCTGAGGTCGTGATGATGAAGGTCGTCGACCCGTCGCCGTCGAGCGACACCGCACCGGCCAGGATCGCCGTGCCGAGGACGACCTTGGCCGGGTCGTTGCCGAGGAAGCGGGTGATGAACCGGATGAGGGGATCGAACAGCCCGACATCGATCATGATGCCGAAGAACATGATCGCGAACATGAGGAGCGCCGCCGTCGGGGCCAGGTCCCTGATCGACTCGATGATCATGTCGCCGAGGCCCAGGCCGGCACCGGCGAAGAGGCCGAAGATCGTGGGGACGAGAATGAGGGCGACCATCGGCGTGAGCCGCCTGGTCATGATGAGCACCATGAAGGTGAGGATCATGGTGAATCCGAGGATGACGAGCACATCGACTCCTTTGTCTATGTCTGAATGGTGCAGCCGAGCCAGGCGAATCCCGATCGGCAGTCACTGCCGAGGCGTATGACGAATGGCCTGAAGCTTAGGCAGACCGATGATGAAGCATCCGGTATCTCCCTTTGCTGCACGTATTGCGCATATGGTTGGTTGTGCGCATTCTGCACAATGCGCCGCAAGGGGGCGGAGATGCGGTTCTCGACGCAGATGCTGCTGCTGCAACTCGCCTGCGTGAGCGCGGTCGTCGTGATCTGCACCGGCGTGTTCGTCTGGATCGGCGTGCAACAGCTCCGGGCCGAGGCCGAGGCGTCGGCGCTGTCGATCGCCCGCACGGTCGCCGCCGACTCCGATGTGCGCGAGGGTATCGCCCGCGCTTCTGCAGACGTCGGCACGCCGACGAACGCGGGCCTCCGCGGCGGACCGCTGTCAACCCTCGCCGCGGCGGCAGAAGCCAATACCGGTGCACTGTTCATCGTGATCACCGACGATCACGGAATCCGATTCGCACACCCCGAGCCTCAGCTGCTCGGAGCGGTGGTGAGCACAGAGTTCGCCGAGGCTCTGGCCGGACGCGAGACGGTGTCGTGGGAATCGGGCACCCTCGGCGAGTCAGCTCGCGCAAAAGTTCCTGTCCGCGATCCCACCACCGGCGCGCCGGTGGGTGAGGTGAGCGTTGGATTCGCTCCGAGCAGTGTCTTCAAGGAGCTTCCCCTGCTGCTGGGGGGCGTCGCGCTGGCTGCCGCCGTTGCCCTCGCACTGGGCGCTGTCGTGTCGTTCGTCATTCGCCGCCGCCTCGAGCGACTCACCCTCGGCCTGCAGCCCGAGGAACTGGCCGCGCTGGTCCAGAATCAGGCGGCGGTGCTCGACGGCGTCGGGGACGGAGTGCTCGCATCCGGACCGGACGGCGTCGTGACCGTCGCCAACGCGACGGCCGCGCGATTGCTCGGCATCTCGGACCTGGTCGGACGGCGCATCCGCGACCTCGAATTGCCGGGGCCGGTGGTCGCAGCTCTGGCCGGTGAGCCGAAGCCACCGTCTCGGGGAAAGCGGGGAACGGATGCCGCCGATCCGGTCGTAATCGCCAACCATGTCGTCTACATCGACACTCACGTGGTGTCGCGGGCGAATCGGGACCTGGGCCTGATCGCGGTGATCCGCGACCGCACCGACATCGTGAGTCTCACGGACCGCCTGGAAACCGTGGCGTCGATGACCGACGCACTTCGGGTGCAGCGTCACGAGTTCGCAAACCGCCTGCACGTGACGGCCGGTCTGATGGATGCGGGCCGCGTGTCCGACGCTCGGGGCTACCTCAACGACGTGCTTCAGGCGTCACGCACCCCCGGCGGTCCGTTCGCCGGCGAGCACCTGACCGAGCCCTTCCTGGTGTCGCTGGTGGAAGCCAAGGCCGCTCAGGCCGGTGAGCGTGGAGTCCGCCTGTCGGTGGGTCTGGACTCACTGGTGCGCGGGGTCGTCTCTGCGCCCGAGGATGTGGCCACCGTGCTCGCCAACCTCATTGAGAACGCGGTGAGTGCGGCCGTGTGCGGTCAGCAGCCGGGTTGGGTGGAGGTGGAGCTGCTCGACGACGGCGACACGCTCGTCATGACCGTGGCCGACTCCGGGCAGGGCGTGCCCAACGGGGCACGCGTGTTCAGTGATGTGCGGAGCACGGATCTGGACCCGGACGCGGTGCATGGGCGGGGCATCGGCCTTCCGCTCGTGCGCGAGATCGCGGCGCGCCTCGGCGGAGAGGTGTGGCTGGTCGACGCCGGAGGCCGGGAAGGACACGGTGCCGTGTTCTGCGCCCGGCTGCCCGGGGTTATGGGGGAGCAGGCACGCCCACTACAAGGAGAAGAACAATGACCGATCCGATTTCCGTCCTCGTCGTCGACGACGACTTCCACGTCGGCGGCCTTCATCGCGATATCGTCGATGCGTGTACCGGCTACACCGCTTTTGAGCCGGTTCGGGGAGTGCGGGCCGCGCGCGCGGCGGTGCGGGATTTGTCTCCCGACCTCGTCATCTGCGACGTCTACCTTCCCGACGGCGACGGGATCGCCTTCATTGCGGAGATCGACGTGGACGCGTTCATGATCAGTGCGGCGTCGGATGGCGCCACCGTGCGCCGTGCCCTCCGCGCCGGCGCGCTGGACTACCTCATCAAACCGTTCGAACCCGCGCGGTTGAGCGAACGGCTGGGGGCATATCGCCGGTTCCGCACCCTGGTCGCCGAGGACCGCCAACTCGACCAGGATTCCATCGACAGGGCCCAGCGGGTGCTGCACGGGCGGGATGGTGGAGTCGCGTCGGTGTCGCGGTCCACGACCGAGAAGTTGCTCATCGAACTGCTCCAGGACGGGGAATCGTCCGCAAGCCTGATTGCCGGCCGTGCCGGTCTGTCGCGCGCGACGGCGCAGCGGCACCTTGCCGCCCTGGCAACCCGCGGTGATGTCGACGTGACCCTTCGTTACGGTTCGACCGGTCGCCCCGAGCACCGATACAGCGTTCGACGCTGAGCGTCGGGTTCTCAGGCGCATGCGGCGGGCCCGATGCGACAGGACCGGCGCCGCATGATCTCCCAGGAGGCTCATCGGTTGGCTCGCCGACCCCGAACCGGTAGAGTTCCCCTGAACGTGACACGATCTGAGGAGGTGAGCCCGATGCACACACTGTCCACTCTGGGCGCTCCTTTCGAGTTCACGATCGCGCGACTGACGTAGCCGTCGCGGGGAGCGCTTCGCGCACTCTCAGAAAGCTACGACTATGAATCAACACCGTTTGCACAATGCGGAGCCGATCTCACGCGACGTCTCCCCGCGCCCTTCCCGCACGGCCCTGGTCCTCGGTGGCGGCGGATCGACGGGTAACGCGTGGCTGATCGGGGTCATCGCCGGCCTGTACGAGGCCGGTCTCGACGTGACCGACGCCGATCTCATCATCGGGACCTCGGCCGGAGCGACAGCTGCGGCTCAGTTCACGGGCGCGAACCCCACTGACCTCCTGGCGCCCACCCTGATCGCCGTGCCCGTGCCCGTGTCTGCGCAGCGCACCGCCCCGGCCGGTTCGGACGGCCATCGCGCTCAGGGTGGTCCGGTGACCGATCACCTGGAACGTCGGCGCCGCATCATCGCCGCCGCCGAGGACGCGGCCGACATGCGCCGCAGAATGGGTGCCGTTGCGCTCGACCTGGCTGCGGCATCGGACCCGGCGGTGCAGGCCCGGTGGCGCGCCACCGTCGCCTCGCGCCTGCCCAGCCACGACTGGCCCGAACGAAGGGTGCAGATCACCGCGGTCAATGCGGATACCGGTGCGCCGGTGGTGTTCGACCGGCACAGCGGGGTCGATCTGGTGGACGCCGTGGCCGCCAGCTGTGCCAGTGGCTTCGCCTACGGTATCGGCGGCGGCCGATATATCGACGGCGGTTACCGGTCCAACGCCGAGAATGCCGATCTGGCTGCCGGGTCCGAGCGAGTGCTGGTGCTGTCACCGTTCGGCGGCCGGGCACTGACGCCGGTGGCGTGGGGCCTGCATCTTGCAACCCAGGTCGACGCGCTGCGCGCAGGCGGCAGCCGCGTCGAAACGATCTTCCCCGAGGGCAGCGCCGAATACCTGTTCGGCGCCAGGGCGATGGACGTCTCGTTGCGCCCGTCCGCCGCCCAGGCCGGATTCGACCAAGGCCGGGTCCGTGCGGAGGGGCTTACCGAGTTCTGGCGCTGAAGGAAGCCGCCTCAGGGCTCAGGAGAGCTACGAGGAGCTTGCTTCCTCGTCGGGTCGGGACGAGGCGGGTTGCTGTGTCCAGGCGGGCGGTGTGTCCGTTCCAGCCTTTTCGTCGGCCGCGGCTTCGGCGGCCGTCTTGTGGATATTCCCGGCGGCGTGGTGGACCGGTGCGTAGATGACGTAGAGGTTCATGGGTCCGTCACCGATATTGGTGACGTTGTGCCAGGTGCCCGCGGGGACGAGGATGCACCACCCGTCAGAAACGTCCTGCTCGAAAACGAGGTTGTCTTTCTCCGGCCCCATCTGTGCCCTCCCGGCGCCCGCATCGAGGCGCAGGAACTGGTCGGTGTCGGGGTGCATTTCAAGTCCGATGGATTCTCCGGCAGGGATGCACATCAGGGTGACCTGCAAATACTTGCCGCTCCAGGCCACTGTTCGATAGTTCGTGTTCTCGGTGGTGGCGGTTTCCAGGTCGAAAGAGTCCGGGTGGGGGCCGATGTCGCTGCGAGTCATGGTGGGGGTTCCTTTTTCTCGGGGGCTTACCCCCAGTCTCGTTGAATCGACTGTGGTTGGCTACCGTTCAGAGTCGTCACGGGTATGTGCGCGGAGCTGTGGAGGTTGGACGAACGGTGGGACGCCGCTCCTCCGCCGTCGATGCCCGCGCGTAGGCTGGATCATGGCATCGTGTGCCGCATCACTCACACACACTTCGCTGGTTGCCCCAGACCCTGGCAGCTCCGTTTTTCTCGCAAGTCAAGGGAGCAAAAAATGAATCTCTTTGTCATCGTCGCCATCATCGCGGTTGTCTTGCTTGTGGTGGGTGGTTTCGTTCAAGCCCTCCAGTTCCTGCTCTGGGTTGGTGCTGTCCTCCTGATTATCGCGATCATCGGGTGGGTCCTTCGCGCCGTCAGGGGAAGCAACCGCTGATCCGGGTGACCGACCCGGCCCGCTAGTCGGGCGATCGACCACCCGGAGCAGCTCGCGTCATGTTGCGTCGAGTCGCTCCGGGTGGCCGACGAAGTCGGTGCCCGCCGGGTAGCCTTCCCCGCGGTGAGCACGCAGCCCAGCGCTTGGACCGTCTTACTCAGCCAGGGGACGGGTCACGGGCGAGGGTGCGGGTGTCGCTGATGTAACTGCCTCGACTCGGCGTCACCAGGAGCAGCGGCCGCAGCCGGTTCTGCGACTATGCGCAGGCCGGCCGGCGTGTTGGAAAGGCCGACCAATTGCTCCAACCAGGCCCGGTTCAGGTGCGGTTCCTGACTGCCGGCGAATTCGAATTGGAGCGGTACGGCCGGGTTGAGCCAGATTGAACTGCGACCGCTTCCCGATTCCGGCGACTTCTCCCAGGAGAACGTGAAGCTCTCGCCGCGGCGCAGCTTCGCGATGATCACGACCTTCAGGTGAGCCAGGGTGCGATCGTCAATCTCGACCGACATGGCCGGGGTTCCGTAAATGAATTTACCCACGGGAAACCTCGTGTGATCGGGAGAATGGGAATACATCGACGACAGGGCCGAGGTGAGGGCAACAGCGCTTTGGGGACGATTATTCTGATCATAGGCCGAAGCGGTCGCGGTGCATATTGAGAAACCCCGGTCTTCTCCTGATTCAGGTCGTGGCGCCCTGCCCCAGTCCGCCATCGATGTCCAGGATTGCCCGATTGAAGTCTTCCGCCCCCGTTTCGGCGGCGGGGGACGGCTCGGTCACGGCGACCGGTCTGCTGGTCGGAAAGACCGGAACGGGAAAAAGCTCGCCTTCGTCGCCGGCCGGCAAGTTCTCGGCATCGGCCACCTCGAATTGGCTTGCCGGACCGAACAGGAACGTGTGCGTAGTCGTAGCCCCGTTCGTCTCACGAACGGGTATGTCCACGGTCAGGCTCCCCGCGCCGGGATCCAGGTGCGTCGCGAAATCCAGTAGGGCCGCTGTAACGGCATCACCGGTGACAATGGACCCGCCTGCGTACGTGATGCGCTTCATGACACGAATATAGCGGGGCCGGCGTTGGAATCGTCCTGAACGTGACACGATCTGAGGAGGTGAGCCCGATGTACGCACCGTCCACTCTGCGTGCTCCTTTCGCGTTCGCGATCGCGCGGCTGACGTAGCCGTCGCGGGAAGCGCGCCGAACACCTGCTCGGCGCCGCGAAGCGGTGCGGCTCGAGTTCAACAGTCCATCCTGCGACGAGCCGTTCCAGGGCGTCATCGATCAGGTACTCCGCGTCAACACCATAGTGAGCCGTTCCGAAACCGGTCAAGGCGAGCGCGGTGACCGCTTGCGCGATTCGTTGTGGCTGGGTATCGTACAATCAAATGGTTGTATCAGAACTTTCCGAACAGGATGTGAACCGCCTCTTCCGCGCCCTCGCAGACGCGACGAGGCGGGATATCGTGCGCCGCACGCTGGTCACCGACATCTCGGTGTCGCAGTTGGCGGACTCCTACGAGATGTCCTTCGCGGCCGTCCAGAAACACATTGCCGTGCTGGAGGAGGCCCATCTCGTGACGAAGGCAGCGCGGGGCCGTGAGCGGATGGTACGGGGAAACCTTGATCGCATCCGTCAGGCCCAGCGCCTGCTCGACCACTTCGAGGAGCTCTGGCGTTCGCGCATCGACCGCCTCGACAGCCTGCTCGCGGAAGACTCTCCGGCTACACCTGACACCTAACCGAAAGGATCATCATGCCCGTCACCTCCGTCGAGAAAGACCTCGACCAGCTCACGATCACGATCGTCGCCGACTTCCCTGTGCCCCTCCGCCGGCTCTGGGATGCGTACACGGATCCACGCCAGATCGAACGGTTCTGGGGCCCGCCGACCTATCCGGCCACGTTCTACCGGCACGACGCTCTGACCGGGGGACGCAGCGTGTATGCGATGACCGGGCCGGAGGGCGATACGCACTACGGCTGCTGGGACTGGACCTCGACCGATGCTCCCCACGCGTTTGAAGTGCTTGACAGCTTCTCGGATGCGGCGGGTGTGCCCAACGCCGACCTCCCCACCACCCGAATGGACTTCGCTTTTGAGGAGACGCCCGGCGGCAGTCGCCTGAAGACGACGTCGTACTTCGGCTCCCTCGACCAGATGCAGCAGCTCATCGAGATGGGAATGCTGGAAGGCACCCGCCAGGCGATGGCCCAGATCGACCAGGTGCTGGCCGACCTGGCGTCATACGCCGCCGACCACCTGGCGGAGGCGCAGATCCTCAGCGACACCCAGGTGCGGGTGGCACGGGTGATCCGCGGCACCGTCGACCAGGTGTGGCGGGCCCACAACGATGCCGCGCTCATGAAGCGGTGGCTCCTGGGACCGGACGGTTGGTCGATGCCCGTCTGTGAGATCGCAGCAGCCGTCGGTGACAGCTACCGCTACGAGTGGCAGCGGGACGGCGGAGAGGAGCGATTCGGCTTCACCGGTGAGCTCCTCGAGTCGGTCGAACCGCACCGCGCGGTCACGACCGAGGCGATGATCGGGATGGACTTCCCGGCAACGCTCAACGAGCTGACCCTCACGGAAGTCGAGGGCGGAACCCTGCTCTCACTCGTCATCACCTACGCCAATGCGGAGCAGCGTGACGCGGTGCTTGCTACGGGCATGACCGGCGGAATGGAGACCAGCTACCAGCGCCTCGAGGGGCTGTTGCAGCCGACGCTGGCGTAGCTCCAGCCGTATCAGCCTCGTGCGTCGCCCGTGCACGCGGTTGGTAACGTCGGATCATGGCACTCATCGAGCTGGTCCGAGGCGACATCACGGCGCTGCCCGCGGACGCGATCGTCAACGCGGCGAATCACACGCTGCTCGGGGGCGGGGGAGTGGACGGCGCGATTCACCGGGCCGGAGGCCCGAGCATCCTCGCGGAGTGTCGCCGGTTGCGTGCCACGACGCTGCCGGACGGGCTGCCGACCGGTGCCGCCGTCGCGACTACGGCGGGGCTCCTCCCCGTCCGGTGGGTCATCCACACCGTCGGCCCGATATGGGCGAAGACCCTCGACCAATCGGACCTGCTCGCCTCCTGCTACGTCGAGTCGCTGCGGGTCGCCGACGAACTCGGCGCCCACCACGTGACCTTTCCTGCGGTGAGCGCCGGCGTCTACGGGTGGCCGATGGACGACGCGGCGCGTATCGCCGTCGAGACGGTGGCCGCGAGCTCCACGGCCGTGGATGTCGTCACGTTCGTGCTGTTCAACGCTCACGCGATCGACGCGTTCCGGTCGGCACTCGCCCGGCTGCGCTGAGAAGAGTCGGCGACAGGCCGAGAGCCAGCCGGCACCTCATCCTCGCATCACCGCGGGGAGGGCACTCCGCACGCATCGGCGCCCGATGGGTTCGGCGGCTCGGGCCGCCGACTCCCTAGGCTGTACGCATGGCCACAGTCATCCTCGTGCGGCACGGCCGCACCACCGCGAATGCCGACGGACTCCTGGCAGGGCGATCTCTCGGGGTCGGACTCGACGCGATCGGGCGCACCCAGGCCGCGAGCGCCGGCGAGCGGCTCTCCGTCGTGCCTCTGGTCGGCGTGGTCTCGAGCCCCCTGCAGCGATGCCGGGAGACCTCCCGGCTGATCCTCGACCTGCAGGGCGGCATTCCCTCGACTCCCGTTGACGAGGACATCACCGAGTGCGACTACGGCGACTGGCAGGGCCGCACCCTGATCGACCTCGCCCAGGAGCCCCTGTGGCCGGTGGTGCAGGCGCACCCCTCTGCGGTCGTCTTTCCCGGCGGCGAATCGATGGCCGCCATGCAGGCGCGGTCGGTCGCGGCCATCCGGCGCCATGATGCGATCTTCGAAGCCGAGCATGGTCCCGGTGCGGTGTGGGTCGCGGTGAGCCACGGCGACATCATCAAGTCCGTCCTCGCCGACGCACTCGGGATGCACCTGGACCTGTTCCAGCGGATCAACGTCGGACCGGCATCCGTCTCGATCGTGCGCTACGGGCCCCATCGCCCGAGTGTCCACGCCATCAACACCGACGCAGGCGACCTGTCCTGGCTGGCGGCGGCCGGCCCGGTGGCCGATGCGCCGGTCGGCGGTGGGGCCGGCACTGAGCGGCCGCAGGAAACCGGAGCCTAAAATATCCCCATGCCTACAATCCTGTATGAGTTCGACTGGCCGGACCGGGTCGTCGTCGGAACCGTCGGCCGGCCGGGGTCGCGCACGTTCTATCTGCAGGTGCGCAGCGGAACCCAGATCGTCAGCATCGCCATGGAGAAGCAGCAGTCGGCGCTCCTCGCCGACAGCATCGACGAGATCCTCGATCAGCTGATGTCCACAGAGGGGAATCCCTTCAGCGTCCCCACCGCGACACCTGTGGAGCTCGTGGACAACGAACCGCTCGAGCAACCCGTCGAGGAGGATTTCCGCACCGGAACCATGACCCTGGGCTGGGACCCCTCGACCGTGCAGATCGTGATCGAGGCCTTCCCGATCGTGGTGGTCGACGAGGAGGGCCTCGGAGACGACCCCCTCGCCGTCGTCGATGCCGCAACGGCCGACCCCGAGCAGATGCTGTTGCTGCGGATTCCGGTCGGCACGGCCAGGGCCTTCGCGAAGCGCACCCACGAAGTCGTCGGCGCCGGGCGGCCCCTCTGCCCTCTCTGCGGTGACCCCATCGACCCGGACGGGCACGACTGCGTGCTGCGCGACGAGCCCTGATGACGCCGGGCTCCGGCGAGCTCGAGGCCGGCGGGCTTGAACGCGGTGAGCTCGAACTCACGGGCCGCATCACGACCGCCTCGAACGCGACATTCCTCGGCAGCATTGGCGGCGTCCCGGTGGTCTACAAGCCGGTCGCCGGCGAGCATCCGCTCTGGGATTTCCCCGACGGGACCCTCGCGAACCGGGAGGTTGCGGCATACCGGGTCTCCGAGGCCTTCGGGTGGAAGGTCGTACCCCGGACATGGCTTCGTGACGGTCCGATGGGCCCGGGGATGGTGCAGCTGTGGCAGGACGCGGATCCCGAACAGGACGCCGTCGACCTGGTGCCCTGGGAGATCGGGCCGGGCGCTGGCTGGCGCCGCGTCTTCGACGGTCGCGACGAGCAGGACCGGGCGGTCACGCTCGTGCACGAAGACTCGGTCGCGCTGCGCCGGATGGCCGTGTTCGACATCGTCGTCAACAATGCCGACCGCAAGGGCAACCACATTCTCGCCATGCCGGATGGCCACCGGCACGGCGTGGACCACGGGTTGACGTTCCACGTCGAGCACAAGCTGCGCACGGTGCTGTGGGGCTGGCTGGGCGATGCCCTCAGCGCCGAGGAGCTCGACGGGGTCGACCGGGTGCGCGCGGGGCTCGACGGCGACCTCGGTGTCACCCTCGGGGAACTGCTCGACGCGGACGAGCTCGAGGCCCTGGCCCCGGCCCGACCGGGGCTTGAGTT
>NZ_JASJVF010000012.1:0-29727 GCF_035019805.1 Cryobacterium sp. 10I1 | reverse complement strand
ACTTCTGCATCATCGCGCACATCGACCACGGCAAGTCCACCCTCGCCGACCGGATGCTGCAGATCACCGGCGTCGTCACCTACGTCCGTATGATCGACGGCAAGCTCAGCCCGCGCGAGAAGATCCAGATGATGTCCACCCGGGCGACGCACGAGATCCTCGAGATCGGCGTGACAAGCCCCGAACCGACCCCGAGCAAGGGTCTCGGCGTCGGCGAGGTCGGCTACCTGATCACCGGTGTGAAGGACGTCCGCCAGTCCAAGGTCGGCGACACCGTCACGACCGCGCTGCGCCCGGCAACCGTCGCCCTCCCCGGCTACACGGAGCCCAAGCCGATGGTGTTCTCCGGCCTCTACCCGATCGACGGCAGCGACTACCCCGCTCTCCGTGAAGCACTCGACAAGCTCAAGCTCTCCGACGCGTCCCTCGTCTACGAGCCGGAGACATCCGTCGCCCTCGGCTTCGGGTTCCGCTGCGGGTTCCTCGGGCTGCTGCACCTCGAGATCATCACCGAGCGCCTCGACCGCGAGTTCAACCTCGACCTGATCACGACGGCCCCGAGCGTGATCTACGAGGTCTCGACCGACGACAAGAAGTCCGTCACCGTGACGAACCCGAGCGAGTTCCCTGACGGCAAGATCGCCAAGGTCGAGGAACCGATCGTCAAGGCCGCGATCCTCGCGCCCAAGGATTACGTCGGCGTCATCATGGAACTCTGCCAGGGCCGCCGCGGCACCCTGCTCGGCATGGAATACCTCGGTGAGGACCGGGTCGAGATCCGCTACACGATGCCGCTCGGCGAGATCGTCTTCGACTTCTTCGACCAGCTGAAGAGCAAGACCGCCGGGTACGCCTCGCTCGACTACGAACCGATCGGCTCGCAGGAGGCAGACCTGGTCAAGGTCGACATCCTGCTGCAGGGCGAGCAGGTGGACGCGTTCAGCGCCATCGTGCACCGCGACAAGGCATACGACTACGGCGTGCTGATGACCGGGCGGCTGCGGAAACTCATCCCACGGCAGCAGTTCGACGTTCCGATCCAGGCCGCGATCGGAGCCCGCATCATTGCCCGCGAATCGATCAGCGCCATCCGCAAGGACGTCCTCGCCAAGTGCTACGGCGGCGACATCTCCCGCAAGCGCAAGCTGCTCGAGAAGCAGAAAGAGGGCAAGAAGCGCATGAAGATGGTCGGCCGCGTCGAGGTGCCGCAGGAGGCCTTCATCGCCGCGCTCTCGGGGGACGAGCCGGCCAAGAAAGAGAAGAAGTAGGCGGATGCGGCGTTCCACCTTCACCGACGCGGCCGTGACCTATGCGGCGATCGGCGGCACCCTCGCCCCCGATCTGCTCCGGTACCCGCCGCGCGGTTACCGGCCGCTCGAACGCACCGTTCGCCTCGGCAGCGGTGAAGAGCGGTTCCGGACCGCTGCCGCGCTCCTGATGACCTGGGGCGTGCAGCTCGGCAGTGGCATGACCGTCACCGACCTCCAGCAGAGCACCGGCGTCCAGTACTCCGGGATCGTGTTCAACGCCGACGGCACCCCCTCGGTGAACCAGGAGCACCCGGTCGACGAGGCGACGTTCGCCGACGACGGCACCCCGTACATCGTCAACGGCATGTCCGCGCGCCTCTCGGTGGCAGTGGGCCCGTTCACCGTCGACTCGCCCGTACGTGTCGTCTACGTCATCGACGAGACGGACCGCATCGGTTTCGGCTACGGCACCCTTGACGGCCACCCCGCGAGCGGCGAGGAGGCGTTCATCGTCGACCGACAGGCCGATGACTCCGTCTGGCTGACGATCCGGGCCTTCTCACGTCCGAGCACCTGGTACTACCGGCTCGCCTGGCCGATCGTCCGCATGCAGCAGGCCAAGTACACCGCCCGCTACCTGCGCGCCCTGCACCCGGTCGGCGCGGTCTGACGATGGGCAGCGCCCTTCCCCTCGGCGATCCGGCACCGCGCGACGGCCTGCTCCCGGCATCCGCCGCCGTCGGGGCATCCGAGCGCGACTTCGGCGTGTACCTGCATGTGCCGTTCTGCCGGGTGCGCTGCGGCTACTGCGACTTCAACACCTACACCGCGACCGAGCTGCGCGGAGCGTCCCAGCACGACTACGCGGGCCAGGCCTTCGCCGAGGTCGAGTCCGCAGGGCGCATCCTCCGCGACTCCGGGGTTCCGGACCGGGAAGCCGCGACGGTGTTCTTCGGCGGCGGCACCCCCACACTCCTGCCCGCTGTGGACCTGGTCCGGATGCTCGACTCCGTCCGCGACACCTGGGGCCTCGCGGACGGCGCCGAGGTGACCACGGAAGCCAACCCGGACTCCGTCGACGCCGCCTACCTCGACACTCTCGCCGCCGCAGGCTTCACCAGGGTCTCCTTCGGCATGCAGTCCGCCGTGCCCCGGGTGCTCGCGACCCTCGAGCGCACCCACGACCCGGAGCGCATCCCGCTCGTCACCGGGTGGGCCCGCGATGCCGGGCTCGACGTCAGTCTCGACCTCATCTACGGCACGCCGGGGGAGACCCGTGCCGACTGGCGCGCGAGCCTCGAGCAGGCCATCGGCCTGTCCCCGAACCACATCAGCGCGTATTCGCTCATCGTCGAGGACGGCACGAAGCTCGCAAGGCAGATCCGCCGAGGCGAACTCGCCCCCGTCGACGAGGACACCCAGGCCGAGTTCTACGAACTCGCCGACGAACTCCTCGACGCGGCCGGCTACGGCTGGTACGAGGTCAGCAACTGGGCGACGGATGCCGCGCACCGGTCCAGGCACAACCTCGCATACTGGCGCAGCCAGGACTGGTGGGGGGTCGGACCCGGTGCGCACAGCCACGTCGGCGGCGTGCGGTGGTGGAACGTCAAGCACCCCTCCGCATACGCCGACCGGATCCTCGCCGGGGACTCACCTGCCGCAGGGCGCGAGACCCTCGACGACACGACCCGCGAGGTGGAGCGGGTCCTCCTGCTCACCCGCATCCGGGAGGGCATCCGGATCGACTCGCTCTCGCCGCTCGGTCGCCGCGAGGTCGCCGGTCTCATCGCCGATGAACTCGTCAACGCGAAAGCCGCCCTCTCCGGGACGGTCGAACTGACCAGGAGAGGACGGCTTCTCGCGGACGCCGTCGTACGGCGGCTTCTCGCGGATTAAGGTGCTGCGGTCTAGCTGACGAACTTGATGGTGAGCGGGTAGGTGTAGTACTCGCCCTTGTTGGCCGCGAGGGCCGCGATGATGCTGAAGACGACGCTCAAGACCCAGACGGCGGGCAGCAGCAGGAACCCGACCAGCGCCAGCGTCAGCACTCCGCTGACCACATAGGCGATGGCCAGGGTGATCTGGAAGTTGAGCGCCGTCGCCGCGTGCGCGCGGATGAACGGGCCGCGGTCCT
The DNA here is from genome assembly GCF_035019805.1 of Cryobacterium sp. 10I1. Lineage (NCBI taxonomy): Bacteria > Bacillati > Actinomycetota > Actinomycetes > Micrococcales > Microbacteriaceae > Cryobacterium > Cryobacterium sp. 10I1. The sequence continues at coordinate 26,340 of NZ_JASJVF010000012.1, read as the reverse complement.
TGAGCACGAGGTAACCGATGAGCGCGGGCACGAACTCGAAGAGGATTCCGCCCACGTGGATCAGGGTGGCCCACAAGCGTTCGTCCGACGGGTTCATCGGCGTAACGGGCTGGTAGGAATTGGCGGGGGGTGGTGTGGACATTCGGGCTCCTTGTACGCGTTATCTGGTTGTGCTGGTCCCGCGAGATACTCCGGGTGGTGTGAGGTTCCGCCGGTCGCCGCGCTACTTGATGAGACGCAGGGCGAAGGGGTAGCGGTAGGCCTGGCCGTCCTTCGCCTTCAGGAACCCGAGGATCGAGAAGATGATCGCCACGACCCAGGCGGCGAAGATGATCAGGGCACCGACGAACGGGAGGATCGAGCCGATCACGTAGAGGATGGCGATCGTGATCTGGAAGTTCAGGGCTTCCTTGCCTTCCTGGGCGGTGAAGCGACCGCGATCCTTGAACACGAGCCAGATGATCAGGGAGGGGAGCGGGCCGATGATGCCGCCGAGGTGCGCGAAGGACGCCCACTGGCGGTCCTCGGTCTCGGTGAGGGGAGCAGCGGCAACGGGTGTGGGTGCTGCCGGCTGGTATGGCTGCTGCGGGGGGCGCTGGCCCAGGTTCGGATCTTCGCCGTTGTTACCGGTTGAATTGCTCATCATCGTGCCTTTCCGTGCGGATGGAGGACCGTTACAAGACTCAAGGTACTGCGCCCAATCATCCGCTAGCAATGGGGGTGTCCCCGTGTGTCGCGATATGATTGGCAGTCAAACGCCGTGAGTGCCAAAGTCGCCGGCACCCAGTCACCCGGAAAGGAGGCGATTCAGTCATGGTTTCGGATCGCAGCCTCGAAGTTCTGCGGGTCATTGTTCAAGACTACGTCGCCTCGCGCGAGCCCGTCGGGTCAAAAACCATCGTTGACCGGCATTCCTTCGGAGTGTCGGCGGCGACCATTCGCAATGACATGGCTCTCCTCGAGGAGGAGGAGCTCATCATCGCCCCGCACACCTCCTCAGGGCGGATCCCGACCGACAAGGGGTACCGGCTCTTCGTCGATCACCTCGCCGATCTGCGCCCGCTCTCCGCAGCGCAGCGCCAGGCCATCGAGACGTTCCTCGGGCAGTCCGCAGACCTCGACGAGGTTCTCGCCCGCAGCGTCCGGTTGCTCTCCCAGCTCACCCACCAGGTCGCGCTCGTGCAGTACCCCTCGCTGTCTCGTGCGAGGGTGCGCCACATCGAGCTCGTGGCGCTCTCGGAGACCCGGCTCCTGTCCGTGCTGATCACGGATGCCGGCCGGGTCGAGCAACGCGTGATCGAGCTGCCCCGGCCGCTCGAGGAGCAGCTGCTGGTCCGCCTCCGCGCCCGCCTCAACGCCGCCGTGGTCGGCCTCAGCATGAGCGCAGCAGCGATCGCGCTCACGGATGCCGCCGACCTGGCCGGCGAGCAACCGGACGTTGTCTCCCTGGTCACCCTCACCCTTCGCGACCAGGTCGGTGCGAACCGGCAGGAGCGGCTGGTGATGGCCGGCGCCGCGAACCTCGTGCGCACGGAGGAAGACTTCACCGGGAGCATCTATCCGGTGCTCGAGGCCATCGAGGAGCAGGTCGTCCTGCTGCGCCTCTTCGGCGAGATGGCGACAGACCAGCATGGGGTGTCGGTGAGTATCGGCAGGGAGAACGCGCCATTCGGACTCTCCGAGACCAGCGTGCTGACCAGCGGCTACAGCTCGCAGGGTGGAGACCTTGCCCGCCTCGGCGTCCTGGGCCCCACCCGGATGGACTACTCGAACAACATGGCGGCCGTCCGTGCCGTCGCCCGCTACCTGTCCCGCCTGCTCGAATAGGCGAGTCCCTCGACCAGCCCCCACGCCGCACACCTACGAAAACAGACCTAGGAGAGCCAGCTTTGGCTGACCATTACGAAGTACTCGGCGTCGCACGCGATGCCTCCACCGACGAAATCAAGAAGGCGTACCGTCGCCTCGCCCGCCAGCTCCACCCCGACGTGAACCCCGGCGCGGATGCGTCTGAGCGGTTCAAGCACGTCACCCACGCCTACGACGTGCTGAGCGACCCGAAGCAGCGCGACAACTACGACCACGGCGGCAACGGCCGTACGGGCGGAAACGCCGGGTTCGACGGCAACTTCGGCAACTTCGGCGACATCTTCGAGACCTTCTTCGGAGGGGGCGGCGGCAGCCGTGGACCGAGGTCTCGCCGCGAACGCGGCCAGGACGCCCTGATCAGGGTCGAACTCGACCTCGACGAGATCATTTTCGGAACCCACCGCGACCTCGAGGTCGACACGGCCATCGTCTGCGCGACCTGCAGCGGAACCTGCTGCCAGCCGGGGACCGCCCCTGTCACGTGCGACATCTGCCACGGCACCGGCAACATCCAGCGCGCCGTGCGCTCCCTGCTGGGCAATGTGATGACCTCGAGCCCCTGCGGCTCCTGCCGCGGTTTCGGCACGATCATCGCAACCCCGTGCGTGACCTGCCAGGGCCAGGGCCGTGTCCGCGCCCGCCGCACTGTTCCGGTCGACATCCCCGCCGGCGTCGACACGGGCCTGCGCCTGCAGATGCCCGGGAGCGGAGAGGCCGGACCTGCCGGCGGCCCCAACGGCGACCTGTACCTCGAAATGAAGGTCCGCCACCACGACGTGTTCAGCCGCGACGGTGACGACCTGCTCTGCACCCTCGACGTGCCCATGACGGATGCGATCCTCGGCACGACCACGACGGTCAAGGCCCTCGACGGCGACATCACCGTCGAGATCCGTGCCGGAGTGCAGGGCTCCGAAGTCATCACGGTCAAGGACCGCGGAGTCTCGCGCCTCCGCGGCAATGGCCGCGGCGACCTCAAGGTCGGGATCCACGTCGTGACGCCGACCAAGCTCGACCACAAGGAGAGGGAACTGATCGAACAGTTCGCCGCGAAGCACAAGTCCCCGGCTCCCGCGCTCAGTGCGGTGCAGCAGGGACTCTTCGCGAAGCTCCGCGACCGGTTCCGCGTCTAACCGGATGGCGCACTTCTTCATCGACGAGTCCCTCCGCGCGGAGGACTGCCCCGTCGGAGCCGTCGCGACCATCACCGGTGCCGAGGCCAGGCACGCGGTCACCGTGAGCCGGGTCCGGCCGGGGGAGCACCTGCTCGCCGGGAACGGGTCCGGCCTGCTCCTGGAGACGACCGTCGAGGAAGCGGAGACCGGACGGCTGGTCCTGCGGGTCGACAGCGCGCGGAACATCGCGAGGCCGAGCCCGCGCATCCGCCTTGTTCAGGCACTCGCCAAGGGCGACCGCGACGAGATGGCGGTGCAGGCCGCGACCGAACTCGGCGTCGACGGCGTCGTTCCGTGGGCGGCCGCCCGCTCGGTGACGCGCTGGGAGGGCCAGAAGGTCGCCAAGGGACGGGAGCGTTGGCGCGCCATCGTACGCGAGGCGTCCAAGCAATCGATCCGGCCCTGGCTTCCCGAGGTCGCAGACCTCACGAGCACCAAACAACTCGCCGTGCTGGCGCGGGGCACGCGGATGCTGCTCCTCGAGCCCACCGCCGACATCCGGCTGACCCGGTTGCCGTCGATTGACGACGCGGCCGACGCGGCCGATTCCCAGGCAACCGCGGCGCGGGACATCGTGCTCGTCGTCGGTCCGGAGGGTGGCATCGCCGCCTCGGAACTCGAGATGCTCGAAGCCGCCGGGGCCGTGCGGGTGCGCCTCGGCGACACCGTGCTGCGCACGTCGACGGCCGGGCCCGCCGCCCTCGCCGTGCTCAACGCCGCCCTCGACCGGTGGTGACCCCCGGCAGGTTAAGATAGGACCATGTCAGAAACCGGCGCAGAACCCTCCGTCTTCAGCCGCATCGTCGCGCGCGACATCCCCGCGACCATCGTCGCCGAGACCGAACGCATCATCGCATTCGTCGACATCAACCCGCAGGCCCCCGTGCACATCGTCGTCACGACCAAGACGGAGGCGTACCGCAACGTCGTCGAACTCGCCGCCGGCGACCCCGGACTCCTTGCCGAGCTCGTCGCCGTCGCCGGGCGGGTCGCCACCGAGCTTTCCGACGGCCAGTTCCGCCTCGTCTTCAATACCGGCGCCGCCGCCGGACAAACCGTGTTCCACGTCCACGCCCACGTGCTCGCCCTGAAACCGTCGGAGGACGGGGCGACCGGCTCGCTCGGGGAGGGAACACTTGGTTCCGTCTGAGCTGTCTGAGCCGTCAGAGAAGTCCGTGCCGTCCCTGCCCTCCGGTGCGCTCCCGTCCGAAACGACGGTCGAGACCCGGATCCTCATCGACGGGGTCGCCATGGTGCGCCTCCTCGGCGCGCAGGACCGGCTGCTCGGCGCGATCGAGAAGGAACACCCCGCGGTCAGCGTGCACGTCCGCGGCAACGAGATGACGCTCTCCGGTGAGCCGAGCCAGGTCGCCGCCGCCCGCCGTCTGATCGAAGAATTGCTCGTGATGATCCGCGAGGGCCGTGACCTCGCGCCGGCCGAGGTCGAGTCGAGCGCCCGCATGCTCGGCGAGGACAGCACCTCGAGCCCCTCCGTTCGCCTCGGGCCGCCGATCCTCACCTCACGGGGCAAGAGCATCCGCGCGAAGACGATCGGCCAGAAGGAATACGTCGATGCCATCGACACCGACACGATCGTTTTCGGGATCGGCCCCGCCGGAACCGGCAAGACCTACCTCGCGATGGCGAAGGCTGTCCAGGCCCTGCAGCGCAAGGAGGTCGACCGGATCATCCTCACCCGTCCGGCCGTCGAAGCGGGGGAACGCCTCGGCTTCCTGCCCGGCACCCTGACCGACAAGATCGACCCCTACCTGCGTCCGCTCTACGACGCGCTCGGCGAGATGATGGAGCCGGAACTCCTGCCGAAACTGCTCGCGGCCGGCACGATCGAGGTCGCCCCGCTCGCCTACATGCGCGGCCGCACCCTGAACAACTCCTTCGTCGTCCTCGACGAGGCGCAGAACACCACGCCGGAACAGATGAAGATGTTCCTCACCCGGCTCGGCTTCGGGTCGAAGATGGTCGTCACCGGCGACGTCACCCAGATCGACCTGCCCGCAGGCACGAGCGGGCTGCGCCTGGTGACCCGGGTGCTCGACACGGTCGACGACATCCGCTTCGTGCGCCTGACGAGCGCGGATGTCGTACGCCATTCCCTCGTCGGCAGGATCGTCGACGCGTGGACCGAATACGACGCACTCAGGCAGGCGCAGCGCATCGAAAGCGAACAGGCCCACGAGTTCGTCAAGCGCGGCCCAGAACGACCCGGCGGCATCCGCGACCGCTTTCCGAAACGGAGACCCTCATGAGCATTGAAATCAACAACGAATCCGACATCCCGGTCGACGAGGTCGCGCTCCAGCGCCTCGCGGCCTTCGCCCTCGACACCATGCACGTGCACGCCGACGCCGATCTCGCGATCCTCCTCGTCGACGAGGGCGCGATGGAGCAGTTGCACGTGCAGTGGATGGATGAACCGGGGCCCACCGATGTCCTGAGTTTCCCGATGGACGAACTCAGGCCGGGCACAGAAGACGCCGAAACACCGGCCGGCCTCCTCGGTGACATCGTGCTCTGCCCGCAGGTCGCCCAGGGCCAGGCCGAGACGGCCGGGCACTCGACCCTTGACGAGCTCCTCTTGCTGACCGCGCACGGGATCCTGCACCTTCTCGGCTTCGACCACGCGGAGCCCGACGAGGAGAAGGAAATGTTCGGGATCCAGCGCGACATCCTGATCGGCTTCGCCATGCAGGAACGCCGCCGCGCGCGATGAGCATCGGGTGGTTTCTCGTGGCGGCCATCGTCCTGGTCGCCTTCGGCGGCCTGATGGCCGCCGTCGATTCCGCCATCCTCGCCCTCTCCCGCGTCGACATCGCCGAGCTCGCCGAGACCCACCGGGCGAAACGGTCCCTCCGCGCGATCTCCGCAGACACCGGCGCCCACCTCAATGCGATCAGCTTCATGCGGATCATCGCAGAGACGACCTCCGCGGTGCTCGTGACCCTCGTCTTCGCCACCACGATCGAGCAGCTCTGGCTCGCCCTCGTGCTGTCCGCGGCCCTGATGACGGCCGTGTCGTTCGTTCTCGTGGGCGCGAGTCCGCGCAGCGTCGGCAGGGCGCACCCGGACGGGTTGCTGGCCGGGACCGCGCCGCTCGTGCACTTCCTGCGCGTACTGCTCGGGCCGATCGCGAACGCCCTCGTCGCCCTCGGCAACCGGGTCACCCCGGGGCGCACCCGGCTCGCGACCTTCACCTCGGAAGACCAGCTGCTCAGCATGGTCGACGAGGCCACCGAGCTCGACGTCCTCGAGGAGGACGACCGGGAACTCATCCACTCGATCTTCGAGTTCAACGACACCGTCGTCCGCGAGGTCATGATCCCGCGCACCGACATGGTGACGATGGAGGTCGATGCCTCCCTCGGCGAGGCGATGGGCCTCTTCCTGAGCAAGGGCTTCTCCCGAGTGCCCGTCATCGACGGCGAAGTCGACGATGTCACGGGCATCGTGTACCTCCGCGACGTCGCCCGGCTCGTCTACGAGCGACCGCCGAACATCGAGAGCCTCACCGTCGGCGACCTCGCCCGGCCCGCCGTGTTCGTCCCCGAGTCGAAGAAGGCCGACGAGCTCCTCCGGCAGATGCAGCTCGAGTCTAACCACCTCGCGATGGTCGTCGACGAGTATGGTGGCATAGCGGGCCTGGTCACGCTTGAAGACCTGATCGAAGAACTCGTCGGCGACATTTCCGACGAGTACGACCGTGATGTCGTCGAGGTCGAAGACCTCGGCCACGGCCGGTTCCGGGTCAGCGCCCGGCTCCCGGTCGATGAACTCGGCGAACTGTTCGACCTCGAACTCGACGACGACGAGGTCGATTCGGTCGGCGGACTGCTGGCCAAGGCCCTCGGACGACTGCCCGTTGCCGGGTCGGTCGCACGAACGAGCGGGCTGGTCCTCACCGCGGAACGCACCGAGGGCCGCCGCAAACGGATCAGCACAGTGCTGGTCCAACGAGACGAAGCGCTGATCGAAGTGCAGACCGCATTCCTCGGAGTGACGGACGATGAGGGAGTAAACGGCCATGACCACAGAAAATGAATTCCGGGCGGGGTTCGTGTCGTTCGTCGGCCGACCCAACGTCGGCAAGTCGACCCTCACCAATGCCCTGGTCGGTGAGAAGGTCGCCATCACCTCGTCGAAGCCGCAGACGACCCGGCGGGCCATCCGCGGGATCGTGCACCAGAAGGACGGCCAGCTGATCCTCGTCGACACGCCGGGCATCCACAAGCCGCGGACCCTGCTCGGCGAGCGACTCAACAGCCTCGTCCAGTCCACCCTCGCCGGTGTCGACGTGGTGGGCCTGTGCATCCCCGCCAACGAGCCGATCGGCCCGGGGGACCGCTTCATCAACGAGCAGCTCGACAACTTCCCGCGCGCCCGCAAGGTCGCGATCGTGACCAAGATCGACCTCTCCTCGAAGACGAGCGTCGCGAACCAGCTGCTCGCGGTGTCCGCACTCCGGGACTGGGAAGCGATCGTCCCGATCTCGTCGACGAGCCGCATCCAGCTCGACATCCTCGCCGCCGAGCTCCTGCGCCTCCTGCCGCTCTCCGACGCCCCGCTCTACCCCGCGGATGCCGTCACGGACGAAAGCCTCGAATCGCGCATCTCCGAGTACATCCGTGAGGCGGCGCTCGAGGGCGTCACCGACGAACTGCCGCACTCCATCGCCGTGACGATCGACGACATCATCGAACGCGACGACCAGGAACTCGTCGAGGTCTACGCCAACCTCTTCGTCGAGCGGGACAGCCAGAAAGGCATCATCATCGGCAAGTCAGGCAGCCGGCTCAAGGACGTCGGGGTGCGGGCGCGCAAGCAGATCGAACCCCTCGTCGGCAAGCGGGTCTTCCTGTCCCTCCGGGTCAAGGTCGCCAAGGAATGGCAGCGCGACCCGAAGCAGCTCGGTCGCCTCGGGTTCTAGGGGTTCGTCGCCCTGAACCTTTGCTGGGGACGGGCAGGCCTGCCAGCATCCTTCCCTGAGCTATTGCTCAGAACCCGCGATTTGGCGGGAAGGCCATCCCTCGGAGTGTGAGGGTAGGGAGGGAGGAAACCGAAATGGCCGCATTGCTTGACACCAGCATCGTTGCTGGGCCCGTCGTCGTGGTCCTCTACGTTCTTGCCGGACTCGCCGTCCTCCTCGTGCTCGTCCGCCGGTACAGCGGAATCGTCTTCTTCCGTGTCGCCGCGAGTCTCTCAGCAGGGGCGCTCTTCGGCTGGGTGCTCGCCTGGCTGACGAGCGATGTCTGGGACCTGTTCGGTGTGTCGCTGTCGATGGTGACCCGCGGCTGGGTCGTGGCCGTCTTCGCCGGGATCGGTCTCGCGATCAACAGCCTGACCGGCCGTGGCTGGCGGCGGGGCGTCGCGATCGCCCTGATTCCGCTCTGCCTCCTCGCCGCCGCGGCCGGCATCAACGCCGACTTCGGGCAGTACACCACGGTGCGCGCGGCACTCGGAGTTCCGCTCTACGGAGCACTCGACGTGGGCGCGACCGCCGCAACGGCGAGCAGCGTGGGGGAGACCGCGGGCAGCATCGGCACCGTCACGATTCCGGCAACCGTATCCGGCTTCGACGCCCGCCCGGCCATCGTGTACCTGCCGGCCGCCGCCCGCACGGCACATCCTCCCGTGCTCCCCGTCGTCGTGATGCTCTCCGGCCAGCCGGGAACACCGGCAGACGTCTTCACCGCAGGGAAACTCGACGCGATCCTCGACACGTACGCCGCCGCCCACGCCGGCCAGACGCCCATCGTCGTCGTCCCTGACCAGTTGGGGGCAGCGGACCGCAACCCCATGTGCGTCGACTCCGTGCTCGGCAACAGTGCCAGTTACCTCACTGTCGACGTGCCCGCCTGGATCCGGTCCACCTTCTCGGTCGCCGCAAGCCCCGCCGGGTGGACCATTGCGGGGTTCTCCCAGGGCGGCACCTGTTCCATCCAGCTCGGCGCCGCGCACCCGGAGCTCTTCGGCACCATTCTCGACATCTCAGGCGAGCTCGTGCCCAGGAACGGGGATGCCGCCCACACGATCCAGACCGCGTTCGCCGGCAGTGCCACCGCTTACGCGGCCGCCGCGCCGGCCGCGATCCTCGCTGCGCACGCCCCCTATTCCAACCTGCACATCATCTTCGCCGTCGGGGCAGGTGACACGCGTTTCCTGGCCTGGGCGAACACCCTCGACGCCGCGGCGACCGCGGCCGGCGCAGGCACGGACCTGATCGTCTCGCCAGGGACCGCGCACGACTGGCACACCGTGCAGTTCGCCTGGACGACCGCTTTGCCGCTGATCGCGGCCCGCACCGGACTCGCGGTGACCCCGTGAACGCCATGTCGACGTCCACCGAAGGCTCCCACGGTGCCGGCGGAACAGCCGAAACCGGGTGGCTCTCCCGGGCCGGAGCCGGTCTCGCCGTGACCATCCGGGTCGTCTGGCGACGGCTCAGGACACAGCCGGTGTCCCTCGGCTACGCGCTCATCCTGCTCGTCCTCGCACTCTCGACGGGCATCGTCCAGGGGCCGTCGCGGTGGATCCGGCTCTGGTTCGGGACCGGATACGAGTCGGTCATCGACGGCGGGCACTGGTGGTCGCCGATCACGAGCGTGTTCCTCGTGGACAATCTCGCGGAACTCCTGCTCGCGATCCTCGCGACCCTCGTGGTCCTCGGCTATGCCGAGCATCTCCTCGGCAGTGGCCGAACGGTCATCGCCTTCCTGTCGACGGCCATCCTCGGCACCGGGATCGGTCTCCTGCTCCAGGACGCGGGTGTCGCGAGCGGAGAGATGTGGTCACGGGGCGTCAGCGAACTCTGGGCGCTCGACCCGTTCACGCCGATCTTCGGCACGATCATGGCGGCGAGCAGCTTCGCAGGGCCGCTCTGGCGGCGACGCATTCGCGTATTCACCCTGATGGTTGCCCTCGTGCTCGTGCTCTACTCCGGCCAGCCCTCAGACGTGTACCGCCTTCTCGGGGCCCTCGCCGGTCTCGCGCTCGGGGCCGTCTTCCGGCCCCGGCGGATCGACCTGACCTGGCGCCGCAGTTCGCACCGCGAGACGCGGACACTCCTCGCGTCCGTGCTCGGCATCCTCGCCGTCGGCCCGGTCATCACGATCTTCTCCGGAACGCGCTTCGGCCTCCTCGCTCCGCTCGGACTCCTGCTCACCCAGGGCGTGCCCTCCGTCACCGATGTCGTGGACCGGTGCCTCCTGGGCGATATCACCCGGCAGTGCGTGCACGAACTAACCCTCGAGAGGGTCGCCGGCGTGGGGCCGGTGCTCGTCTCGCTGCTGCCGCTCCTCACCCTTCTTGTCGCCGCCTTCGGAGTCCTGCGGGGCAGACGATTCGCGGCCTGGCTCGCGATCGTCGTGAACACCGGCATGGCCGTTCTCGGCGCCTGGTACTACGGCCTCCTGCCGATCTCCGGCCAGCCGTACGTCTGGCACTGGCGCTCCTTCCAGTACTGGGAGGTCGCCGTCGTGCTCGTCGTGTCGGTGCTGGTTCCGCTTGCAACTGCCGTGCTGATCATCGTGAACCTGCGTCGCTTCCCCGTGCGCAGCAGGCCGGGCAGGCTCCGCCGCTTCTTCGTGACGACCGTGGTCTCCTTCTTCGGCCTCGCGGCCGTGTACGTCATCGGGGGACTCGCGCTCAGCGACCGGTTCACCCCCGCCGTGAACCTCGTGGACCTCGTCAGCGACGTGCCGGAGCGGTTCATTCCCGTCGGATTCCTCCGACTCGAACGACTCTCCTTCCTGCCGACCGACTGGGCGTCGACCTTGCTCTACCAGTGGGTCGGACCGGTGTTCTGGGCGATCGTCATCATCGGGGCGATCCAGTGCATGCGCAGCACCGTCGCCGGCGGCCGGAGCGACGACGCGGCCCGGCTGCGGGCCATCCTCAGCAGGGGCGGTGGAGGCTCCCTCGCATACATGACCACGTGGGAGGGGAACTCACTGTGGTTCAACGCTTCCGGATCGACCGCGATCGCGTATCGCGTGGAGGCCGGCGTCGCCATCACCACGACGGAGCCGGTCGGACCCGTCGAAGACGCCGCGCGGGCGATCGCCGACTTCGCCATCATGTGCGACGACCACGGCTGGGTCCCGGTCTTCTACAGCCTGCACGGCAGCTGGCAGGCGACCTTCGCCCGGATGGGCTGGCAGACCATGGGGATCGGCGAAGAGACGATCCTGAGGCCCCGGACCTGGGACACAACCGGGAAGAAGTGGCAGGACATCCGCTCGTCGATCAACCGGGCGGAACGTGCCGGAGTGCGCGCGGAATGGACGACGTACCGCGCGCTTCCCGTGCTCGAGAACGTGCAGATCTCCGAGATTTCCGAGCTCTGGGTGCAGGAGAAGGAACTCCCCGAACTGGGCTTCACCCTCGGCGGACTCGACGAGCTCCGTGACCCGGCGGTCCGGCTCATGCTGGCGATCGACGAAGGCCAGGTCGTGCACGCGGTGACGAGCTGGCTCCCGAGCTACCGGGACGGGAAGGTGATCGGCTGGACGCTCGACTTCATGCGGCGGCGCCCGGACAGCATGAACGGTGTGATGGAATTCCTGATCGCGCAGACCGCCCGGCAGATGAGCGAACAGCCGGAAATCGAATTCCTGAGCCTCTCCGCGGCCCCGCTCGCCCAGACCGGCGCGGGCGACGGAGACAACCGGGCGTCGAGCCTCGCCTCCCGGTTCATCGACTTCCTCGGGCGCAGCCTGGAGCCCGTCTACGGGTTCCGTTCGCTCCTCGCCTTCAAACGGAAGTTCCAGCCCGAATTCCACCCGCTCTTCATGGCCTACCCCGACCCGGTCGCCCTTCCTGCGATCGGGCTCGCACTTGCACGCGCGTATCTGCCGGCTCTCTCCGTGCGGGAAGCCCTTGCTTTCGCCAGGAGCCTGACCTGACCTGACCTGACCTGACCTGCCGGGACTACATCGCTCGGAGGATTTCCGGTTCACTCAGGGATGACGTTCCTGCGGCGCCCCCTGGCGGTCCGGCACGGGGTCGTAGGCTGGGAGGATGGTCGAGCCGGGAGTGTCCACGCGTGTCGCACGGTACCGCTGGATCCGTGTGATTCCCCGTCGTTCGCTCGCCCTCGACATCGTCATCGCCGGCCTCTTTTTCCTGCTCCTTCTCCTGGTCGACTCGGGCAGCCCCGCGACCGTCCTCGTCCTGGTCGGGTTCGCTGCGGCGCTCGCGGTGCGCCGGTTCTCGCCGGCCCTGGCCCTCACCCTCGCCTGGCTGGCCGCGACCGGACAGATGCTCGCGGGCGAGCCGGTGCTCGGCGGTGACGTGGCCGTCCTGGCCGTGCTCTACGTCACGGCGGCCTATGCCGGACCGGCCACGCGCAGGGCCGGCCTGATCTCGGTCGCCGTCGGCGCGCTGGTGGCCGGGGTCTACCTCGCGGTCGCACAACGCGGCGTGGGACACCTCGGAACAGTGCTCGCGCAGGGGGACATCGGCGCCCTGGTCTGGTCGACGGCGATGCTGACCTTTGTCAGCCTGGCCGTTCTCGGCCTCTCCTGGACCCTGGGTCTGCTGAAGCGCTCCCGGCAGGCCGCAAGGGACAGCAGATTCACCCAGTACCGCGCCGAGGAGGAGCAGCGCCAGGCCCAGCGTGCCGTGGTCGTCGAACAGGAGCGCAACCGCATCGCCAGGGACATGCACGACGTCGTCGCACACTCGCTTGCCGTGGTGATCGCCCAGGCCGACGGCGCCCGCTACTCGAGGGCGAAGAACCCGGACGCCGTCGACGAGGCGCTCATCACCATTTCCACAACCGCACGGGAGGCCCTCGGAGATGTCCGGATCCTGCTCGCCCGGCTGCGGCAGGACGTGGTCAGCGGACCGCAACCCGTGCTCGCCGACCTCGACCGCCTCGTCGAGCAGATGCGCGGCACGGGACTCGACATCCACTGGACGACGACCGGCACGCCGGCCACGCTCGGCTCCGGCGCCCAGCTCGCCGTCTACCGGATCGTGCAGGAGGCGCTCACCAACGCACTCCGGCACGGTGACACCAGCCGGACCGTGGCTCTCCGACTCGACTGGACCACCGACTGGGTCGCGGTGACGATCAACAATGCCCTCCGGATCGCGCCGTCCACCGTGGCCCCAGGGGTGGCCGGCGTCGGGGAGACGCACGCGGTGGAGATCGGCCACGGCCTGCCCGGCATGCGGGAACGGGCGCTCCTCGCCGGCGGTTCGCTGACCGCAGAGCCCGACGAAGGGTACTTCCGCGTCGCGGCACACCTGCCGGCCATCATGGCGGGGCCCGTCGTGCGTCCGGTCCAGGCCACGGACGTGCGTGCATGAGCGAGGTCGCGGCGGCGGACGCCCCGCGCATCCGTGTCGCCCTGGTCGACGACCAGGCGCTCTTCCGTGCCGGGATCCGGATGCTGGTATCTTCGCAGGCCGACCTCGAGTTCGTCGGCGAGGCGGGCAGCGGCGCCGCTGGCGTCACCATGGCGGCCGCAGTCAGTCCGGACGTGATCCTGATGGACATCCGGATGCCCGTGATGGACGGGATCGACGCGACCGTCGCCATTCTGGCCGCGGCCGAGGCTGCCGGCGTGATGCCGCCGCGCATCGTCGTCCTCACGACCTTCGAACTCGACGAAAGCGCGAGCAGGGCTATCCGGGGCGGGGCGAGCGGCTTCCTGCTCAAGGATGCGGATCCCGAGTTCCTGCTGGCCGCAATCCGTACCGTGCACGCGGGCAACGCCGTCATCGCAGCATCGGCGACCCGCGAACTCTTCGCCCACTTCGACGCGCCGGCCCCCGCGCAGCCGGTGGAACCCGAGGCCTTCGGCACACTGACCAGCCGCGAACGCGACATCTTCGCCCTTGCTGCCCTGGGCCTCAGCAACGCGGAGATCGCGGCGCGTGAATTCCTCAGCGAGGCCACCGTCAAGACGCACATCAGCCGTATCCTCTCCAAGCTCATCCTCCGCGACCGGGTTCAGCTCGTCGTGTATGCCTTCCAGCACGGCCTCACGGAGTAACGAGCGGATGACCCGGTCCGGCCGGTAGTCATCCCCTCGGCATCCGGGATACCTCTGCTGCCCGATGCGGTGAGGGGGGAGCGATTCCTAGCGTTGAAGCATGGAAATCACATCTGCAGAACTCGGCCTCGCGGCCAGAGTCACCAACCTCTGTAAAACCTATGGATCAGCCACCACCTCGGTAACGGCGCTCGACGACGTGTCCATCGGCATCCGTCGTGGCCAGTTCACGGCGATCATGGGACCGAGCGGCTCGGGCAAGTCCACCCTGATGCACATCATGGCGGGACTGGACGAGGCAGGCTCCGGTCGGGTTTGGCTCGGTGATACCGAGATCACCGGCCTGGGCGACTCGGAACTGACGGTCCTGCGCCGCCGCCGGATCGGCTTCATCTTCCAGTCGTTCAACCTCGTCCCGACGCTGGACGTGCGGGGGAACATCACCCTGCCGTTCGCGCTCGACGGGCGGCGGCCGGATGCGGCGGAGAAGGACTGGATCGATCAGCTCACCGACTCCCTCGGCCTCGGCGACCGGCTCAGGCACCGTCCGCACGAGCTGTCCGGTGGCCAGCAACAGCGAGTGGCCATCGCGCGGGCCCTGGCCACCAGGCCCGAGCTGGTCTTCGCCGACGAGCCGACCGGGAACCTCGACTCCCGGAGCGGGCGCGAAGTGCTCACCCTGCTCAAGGCGGCGAGCACCGGCTACGGCCAGAGCATCGCCATGGTCACCCACGACCCCATCGCGGCCAGCTTCGCCGATCGCATCCTCTTCCTCGCGGACGGCAGGGTCGTCGAAGACCGGGAACGGTCCACCGCCGAAGAGATCTCCGGCATCATGCTCGGCATGGAGCAGTGCGCATGAGCGGCAGCGAAACCGCCAGCGCCACCGGGCACGCCGGCCGTGGTGCGAGCCTGGTCGTGGCGGCGCTCGCATCGGCCTTCGGGGTGCTGCTCCTGGAAACGACGAGCGTGCTCGCCACCGTCGTGAGTGGCAATGACGTGTCCCGCATTGCAGCGGTCCGTGCAGCCCTCTCGATCGTCGCATTCCTGTTCATCACGATTGCGGTGTACGTGAGTGCGATCGTGACCACCAACACGGTGGCCACCGTCATCGCCGGTCGGACCCGCACGATCGCGCTCATGCACCTGATCGGGTCGAGCGCGGGTGACCAGCGCCGCGCCGTGGCCCTCGACGGGCTGAAGGTGGGGCTCGCCGGAGCCGTGCTGGGCGCCGCCGCCGGCATCCTGCTGAGTTTCGCCGGTGTCCGGCTTGCCTTCGGCGCCGGGCTGATCCCGGATCTCGGCTACCGTCTCCTCGAGCCCTTGCTCGCCTTGCCCGTCGTCATCGTCGTGTTGTCCACCTGGTGCGCAGCGTGGGTCGGGTCTCGCCGGGTCCTCACCGTGAGCCCGATGCAGGCTGTCGGTGCAGCACAGGAGCGCACGCTCGAAGAGTCGGCTCGGCGCCCGGGCCGCAATGCCTTCGCGATCGTGCTGATGGCCACGGGCGTACTGTTTCTCGCCGGGGGAGTCTGGGCCGGGCAGGTCACGGAGTACGGCGTGCTGCTGGGACTTGCCGGCGGCCTGCTCTCGTTCACCGGCCTTGTGCTCGGGTCGCATCTGATCATGCCGCCCATGTTGAGCCTGGTCGGCCGGTTCCTGGGCGGCAGCGCGCCGGCCCGGCTTGCTGTCGCGAACGCCAGTCAACACCCGGAGCGCAGTGCCCGCACCACTATCGGACTGGTCATCGGGGTGACGCTCATCACCATGTTCGCCGTCGCGGGATCGACCTTCGAAACCATGATGCAGCCGCTGATGGACGACCCGGTGACGCGTGCGGCCGTCTCCGAGACGGTGTCGACCAGCCTCGCCGTGATCTCAGTGCTCGTGGGCTTCAGCGCCCTGATCGCCGCAGTCGGCATGATCAACAACCTGGCACTGAGCGTGCTGCAGCGTTCTCGCGAGATCGGCCTGCTCAGGGCCCTCGGTTTCACCGGCAGGCAGGTTCGCGCGATGATCCTCGCCGAAAGCGTGCAGATGACCGTGGCGGCCGTCACCCTCGGCCTGGTGCTCGGGGTCGCATACGGGTGGGCGGCGGCACAATCACTGTTCGGATCCGTCACCCATGCCGGTCTGGTGGCGCCGTCGATTCCGTGGCTCCTCGTCACCCTCTGCGTGGTCGGTACCGCCGTGCTCACCGTCGGGGCGACGATCCTGCCCGCTCGTCGGGCGGTGTCACTGGCGCCGATTGCGGCCCTCGCCGCCGGGTGAGACCGGTGGTCCTGCGACGGATGCCGCGCCCGCGACGGGAGCGCGGCATCCGTCGACCGCCGCTTCAGACTCTTCTCAGGATGCCGGCCGGAAATCGGTGTTAGCATTCCCTTGTGTTGTTCGGTCAGCTCCTCCTTCGCTGCCGCGACGAGTCCTAATCTGAGGCCTCCCTCGTCGCGGCGTTTGTTGTTGGCTATCCCAACCCCAGCGAGGAGATCACGATCATGAGAAACAACCAGTCCGCATCGACGATGCCGATCCACAAGTACCGTCCGTACCACGAGCAGTTCGCGGTCGACCTGCCCGATCGCACCTGGCCCTCGAAGCACATCGAAGTCGCACCGCGCTGGTGCGCCGTCGACCTGCGTGACGGCAACCAGGCGCTGATCGACCCGATGAGCCCTGAGCGCAAGCGCATCATGTTCGACATGCTCGTGCGCATGGGTTACAAGGAGATCGAGGTCGGCTTCCCGTCGGCCAGCCAGACCGACTTCGATTTCGTGCGCAGCCTCATCGACGAGGATGCCATCCCGGACGACGTCACGATCCAGGTGCTCACCCAGGCGAGGGAACACCTGATCCGGCGCACCTACGAATCGATCGCCGGCGCCAAGCAGGCCATCGTGCACCTCTACAACTCCACGAGCGTGCTGCAGCGCGAGGTCGTCTTCCGCGAGGACAAGCAGGGCATCATCGACATCGCCCTCTTCGGCGCACGCACCTGCCGCGCTCTCGAAGCGACCGTCCCCGGCACGACGATCTACTACGAGTACTCCCCGGAGAGCTACACCGGCACCGAACTCGAATTCGCGGTCGATGTCTGCAACCAGGTCATCGCCGTCCTCGAGCCGACCCCGGAGCGGAAGGTCATCATCAACCTGCCTGCGACCGTCGAAATGGCCAGTCCCAACGTCTACGCCGACTCGATCGAGTGGATGTCCCGGCACCTCGACCAGCGTGAGAACGTCCTGATCTCCCTGCACCCGCACAACGACCGCGGCACCGCGATCGCGGCGGCGGAGCTCGGCTACCTCGCCGGCGCAGACCGGATCGAAGGCTGCCTCTTCGGCAACGGCGAACGGACCGGCAACGTCGACCTCGTCGCCCTCGGCATCAACCTGTTCACCCAGGGCATCGACCCGCAGATCGACTTCGGCAACATCGACGAGGTCAAGCGCACCGCCGAATACTGCAACCAGCTGCCCGTTCCCGAACGCAGTCCCTGGGCAGGAGACCTCGTCTTCACCGCCTTCAGCGGGTCGCACCAGGACGCCATCAAGAAGGGCTTTGAAGCCATGGCGGCGGATGCCGCGGCGCAGGGCCGATCCGTCGACGAACTCCAGTGGGCGGTTCCCTACCTGCCGGTGGACCCGAAGGACCTCGGTCGCAGCTACGAAGCCGTGATCCGGGTCAACTCGCAGTCCGGCAAGGGCGGCGTCGCTTACCTGCTCAAGACCGACCACTCCCTCGACCTGCCCCGCAAGCTCCAGATCGAGTTTTCCGGGGTCGTCCAGTCCAAGACGGATGCCGAGGGCGGCGAGGTCACGAGCGAGCAGATCTGGGAGATCTTCAACGACGAGTACCTGCCGAGTTCCAGTGGGCAGCCCGACGACAAGTGGGGCCGGTTCGAACTGTTCTCCACGCGGACCTCGAGCGATCTGGGCGGCCGTGTCGACCTCACGGTCGACCTCCGGGACGACGACGGAGTCGAGCGCGTCGAGGGGGCCGGCAATGGTCCGATCGCCGCGTTCCTGGGAATCATGGCCGAGCGCGGCATCGCGATCACGCTCTACGACTACGTCGAACACGCCATGTCCGCCGGCGGAGACGCCCTGGCTGCGTCCTACGTCGAACTCGACGTCAACGGCCGGCGCTACTGGGGTGTCGGCATCGACGCCGATATCTCGACCGCCTCGCTGAAGGCCGTCGTCTCCGCGGTCAACCGCGGCATCCGTGCGGTGGCAGGCGACCTCGCCCTGGCGGGTGTTCCGGCCTAGGAACCGGCTCGATCAGCGGGAAGGCAGGTATCCGGTGGCCTCGACTCCCACTGAGTCCCGACGTTCTCGGACGGTCACGGATCGCCTCTATTCCGTCGGAGTGGGCATCAAGGGCATCGACGGCGTGATCGAACTCGCCGCCGGACTCGTGTTGTGGGTGTCACCCGCCCTCGTCCACGCCCTGCTCGCGGGAGTAGCGGGCGAGGCGGGGGAGGGCGACTCCTCCGCCATGCGCTTCCTGGCGCAGTACGTAGCCCGGCTGGATTCCGAGCTTGCCGCAACGGGAGCCGGCTTCCTGATCGCCTTCCTCATCACCCACGGAGCCGTGAAGGTGGCTCTCGTCTACTGCCTCCTGCGCAAATGGCACCGGGCCTATCCGTACGCGCTGGGGATCCTGATCGCCTTCCTCGGCTACCAGCTCTACGCCTTCGTCCTCCGCCCCACAGTGGGCATGGCCGTCATCACCGCGCTCGATGCCGCAATCGTCGTTCTCGTCTACCGCGAATACCGTGAACTCAATCCGCGAACCGCCCGGCAGGTCTGATTCTCAGCGCCCCTGGACGATAGCGCCCCTTGACGATACGGATCCATGGGATGTGAGTCGGGGCATGCGAATCGGGGCGATCCGCCCAACGGCGGATCGCCCCGATCGCTGTGGTTTCTTAACTGCGTTCAACTGCACATCCGAAGGGCTGGTTTCTTTCCGGATTCAGCTGTGAACACGCACCCCTGCGGGACGTGTCTCGGCCGGTCGCTCGACTACCGACGTCGCCATCTGCGCCGGCTGCGTCGAAACAAGCACACGCGTCGCATCGTCGATCACCCCGGACAGCAACTCGAACAGGCGGTCGTCGGGATTCGGGGTGCATGCCTCAGCAATACCCTGAACCGAGACCCGGATGATCGTCTCCGCCGTGCGATCGGTGAACTTGGTACGCGACCATGCCCCCATGGAGGAGATGAACTCGCGCGCCCACCGCTCGGTCTCCGGCGCCGCGTCGAACGCGGTGCGGATACGGGCCTCGAGTCCTTCGGGCAACTCGCCATCGAGCCCCTCCAGCTGGCGCTCGCAATTCAGGATCCCGACGGCAAGCGCACGCTGGTGATCCGAGCTGCTCACGGGAAGCGCCGCGGTCGCGGCCCTGACCGCGATCAGTAGCCGCACCCGGGGGTTGTCGCCCTTGAGGCCGATGACCGACGGGATCAGGGGCACCAGGCGGGCCCGGGAACTGTCCGAGGTGCAGTCGTTGACCATGCGGGCGAGGGAGGCGACCAGGGGGTGCGTGCACGCCGGATGGTCACTCCACGCTTCGCCTGCGAGGTAGGACGCGAACTCCATGAAGCAGGCACCGGAGCGCGGCGTGCGGTGTTTGCCGCGGGACAGGACCGGCATCAGGCTGGGCACCGGCATCGGATCGGGCGAGTTGCCCTTCAGCATATTCATGGATCCTCCAGACAAGTGAGTACTCCTCACTAGTGTCTCCCCGCGGGCCCACAAATGCGAGAGGGAATCCCGCCGATTTCTCCGTCCCTCCCACGCCGTCTGGGTGGGCCCAACTCCCGCACATTCCCGCCCTGCAGCTGCGGTGCCGCGGAATTCCGAGCTCCGGACCTGGTCGGGGGATTCAGTCGTGGGTGCGACGGCGGCGGAGCGTTGCGGGGCGCACGCGACGCCGCCAACGCGGCCAGCTGCCGATCGCACGCTGTTCTGGCAGGCTCCAGCCGTACCGGGCCGCGAGGATCCGCATCACCGTGGTCACGATCACGCAGGCGATCGCGGCGATGGTGATGTCCACGTGCAGTTCGAAAAGCACGACGAGGAGCGCGCTACCGAATCCGGCGGCCATGGCGTAGAACGAACCGACGTGCATGACGGCGATCGGAACGTTGAGCATCATGTCCCGGAGCGCCGAGCCGCCGACGGCCGTGATCACGCCCACGAACAGCGACGGAATCTCCGGGAGGCCGTGCGCGAGCGCCTTGCTCGTCCCGAGAGCGGCGAACAGGCCGATCGTCACAGCGTCGAGCGCGATGATGAACGGGCCGAGGCGGTTGAAGAGGCTCTGCAACAGCATGCCCAGGAGAGCGGATCCGCCTGCGATCGGCAGGTACCAGTTGCTCTGCAGGGCAGCGGGCACCCCGCCGAGCAGGATATCGCGCAGGAGTCCGCCGCCGAGGCCGACAGTGACACCGATGATCGCAATGCCGAGCAGGTCGAAGCGGCGATCGGTGAATCGCCCGGCGAACATGGCCCCCTGGATCGCGCCGATGGCGACCGCCGTCAGGTCGATCCAGAGCGGGATCGTGAACAGGATGGGAGGCACCCTCCAATGAAACCATCCGCCGCGGGGTTTCCTGACCGTCGACAGGCGCGTGGAGGCAGGAACCGCTCGACCGGCGCGTCGGCCGGGACCGGACCCACAAAGCCCGCTCGGGTGGGAGAATAGGACGTGCCTGTTTACCGTGATGAAGCCGTCGTGCTGCGCACCCACAAACTGGGTGAAGCCGACCGGATCGTCACCATGCTCACCCGCCAGCACGGCAAGGTCCGTGCCGTCGCCAAAGGCGTCCGCCGCACGGCCTCCAAATTCGGGGCCAGGCTCGAACCGTTCATGGTGGCGGATGTGCAGCTCTACGAGGGCCGCAGTCTCGACATCGTCACCCAGGCCGAGTCGATCGGCTCATACGGCGCCCTGATCTCCGGCGACTACGCCAGTTACACCGCGGCGAGCGCCATGGTCGAGACCGCAGACAAGCTCACGGAGGCCGAGGGGTCCCTGCAGCAGTACCTGCTCCTGGTCGGGGCCCTGCGCTCCCTCTCCCGGATGGAACACGGCGCGAGCCTCACCCTCGACTCCTACCTGCTGCGTGCCCTGTCGATGGCCGGCTGGGCGCCGAGCTTCCAGGGCTGCGCGCGCTGCGGCGCACTCGGCGATCACTCCGCGCTCGTCGTGCAAGTCGGCGGAATCGTCTGCGACGACTGCGCGGCCCCCGGGTCGCCCCGGCTGGACAAGGCGACCATCCTGCTCCTCGGCTCCCTGCTCGCCGGGGACTGGGACCAGGCCGAATCCATGCCAGAGCAGACCAGGAACCAGGCCAACGGAGTCGTCGCCGCATACACGCAGTGGCACCTCGGCCGGGGCCTCCGATCCTTGGAGCACGTCAGTCGATGACCCCGAAGCCGTTCACGCACAAGGACGCCATGCCCTTCCGACCGCTCGAATGGACCGGCCAGTACCCGCCGGCGCTGCCGGCGAAGGTCGTTCCCGAGCACGTCGCGATCGTCATGGACGGCAACGGCCGCTGGGCGAACGCGCGCGGACTCCCGCGGGTCGAAGGCCACAAGGCCGGCGAGGCCGCGCTCCTCGACGTCGTCGCCGGCGCCATCCAGATCGGCGTCAAGCACCTGAGTGTCTACGCCTTCTCGACAGAGAACTGGAAACGTTCCCCTGACGAGGTCCGCTTCCTGATGGGCTTCAACAGGGACGTGCTGCACCGGCGCCGCGACCAGCTCAACGACTGGGGCGTGCGCGTGCGCTGGGCTGGCCGCAAGCCGCGCCTGTGGGCATCCGTCATCAACGAACTGCAGTACGCCGAGCGCCTCACGGCGGGCAACACCGGACTCACCCTGACGATGTGCGTCAACTACGGCGGGCGCACCGAGATCACGGATGCCGTCCGCGCGCTGGCCGAGGAGGTCGCCGCCGGCCGGTTGAAGCCTTCCGGAATCACCGAGAAGGCGATCCAGCGCCAGCTCTACACGGCAGACCTCCCGGACGTCGACCTTTTCGTGCGGAGCTCGGGGGAGCAGCGCACGAGCAACTTCCTGCTCTGGCAGAGCGCATACGCCGAGATGGTCTTCCTCGACACCCTCTGGCCTGACTTCGGCAGGGCGGAGCTGTGGCATGCCATCGAGCTCTACGCCGCCCGCAACCGCCGCTACGGCGGGGCGGTCGACACCCCAAGCGTTTGATCCACTCACGCGGCAGGGGGAATAGATCGGGGGACCGGCGGCTTGGACCGGGTGTGAGCGAAACTATCAAGGTCGACATCTGGTCCGACGTGCAGTGCCCCTGGTGCTACATCGGAAAGCGCAAGTTCGAGGCAGGGGCCGCCCTCTTCGACGGCTCGGTCGAGGTCGAATACCACAGCTTCGAGCTGGCCCCCGATACCCCGGTCGACTTCGCCGGCAGTCCCATCGATTACCTGAGCGAGCGCAAGGGTATCCCCGTCGCCCAGGTCACCGAGATGCTCGCCCGCGTGACTGGAATCGCTGAGAGCGTCGGCCTGCACTACGACTACGACTCGGTGCACCAGACCAACACCGTCATATCCCACGAGCTGCTGCACTACGCCAAGGCCCACGGTCGCCAGCTCGACATGAAGGAACGCCTGCTCAAGGCCTACTTCGTCGACGGAAGGCACGTCGGTCGCATCGAAGACCTCGCGGACCTCGCCGCCGAAATCGGACTCGACCGAGCGGATGTCGTCCGCGCGTTGACCGCCCACGACTATCTCGCCGACGTGAAGGCGGACGTAGCCCAGGCAAATGCCTACGGAATCCAGGGCGTCCCGTTCTTCGTGATCGACGGGAAGTACGGCATCTCCGGGGCCCAGGACCCCGAGGCCTTCGCCGGCGCACTCCGCCAGGCCCAGGCCGACCAGAACGAGGCCGCAGGAACGACCGCAGCAGCAGGGGAGGACCGTTGATGACCGATGCCAGCGTCGTCCCCGCCGTCCCCGTCACCGCGGCCCCGGCACCGCGCGTCACCCCGTTCATCCAGCTCCTCGGCCAGTCCGGCGCCGGGAGCTGCGAGGGCGATTCCTGCGGAATCTAGGCCTCGATCGGTGCGGGTCGCTCCCACGGGTCAGCAGGGCCGCCCGCATCTGGGAGAATTGAACCAATGACTCCTGAACTCACCGCTTCGCGCACGGACCCGTCGCCGGTCCCCGCGCTGCGGATCGGCCCGCTCACGCTCGACGTGCCCGTCGTCCTCGCACCGATGGCCGGCATCACCAACACCGCGTTCCGCCGGCTCTGCCGGGAATTCGGCGCCGGGCTCTATGTGAGTGAAATGATCACCTCGCGCGCGCTCGTCGAGCGCACCCCGGGCTCGATGCGCCTCATCGACCACCACGAGAGTGAGACCACCCGCTCCATCCAGCTCTACGGGGTCGACCCGAAGACCATCGGCGAAGCTGTCACGATGCTCGTCTCCGAGGACCGCGCAGACCACATCGACCTCAACTTCGGCTGCCCGGTCCCCAAGGTGACGCGCAAGGGCGGCGGAGCCGCCCTGCCCTGGAAGCTCGGCCTCTTTCGGAGCATCGTCGAGGCCGCGGTGAACGCGGCAGGCGCCGTTCCGGTCACGATCAAGATGCGCAAGGGCATCGACTCCGACCACCTCACCTACCTCGAGGCAGCGAGGGCAGCAGAAGGCGCCGGCGTTTCCGCCATAGCACTGCACGCGCGCACGGCGTCCGACTACTATTCCGGGCAGGCGGACTGGACGGCGATCGCGACCCTCAAGCAGGCCATCACGAGTGTCCCCGTGCTCGGCAACGGCGACATCTGGTCGGCCCAGGACGCGGTTCGCATGGTCGCGGAAACCGGCTGCGACGGCGTCGTCGTCGGCCGAGGCTGCCTCGGCCGGCCCTGGCTGTTCGGCGATCTCGCGGCGGCCTTCGGTCCGGCAGAGGGTGCCGGGGCCGCACTCATCCAGCCGAACCTCGGCGTCGTGGCAGACACCTTCCGTCGGCATGCCGAACTGCTCACCGAATTCTTCGACAGCGAGGAACGTGCCTGCCGCGACGTGCGCAAGCACGTGGCCTGGTACTTCAAGGGCTACTCGGTCGGCGGCGAACTGCGGGCCAGCCTTGCCTCCGTGGTCTCCCTCGCCCAGCTCGACGACCTTCTCGGCACCCTCGACCCGACCCAGGAGTACCCGGGCATCGGCGCGGAGGGTCCCCGCGGCCGGGCAGGCAGCCCCAAGAAGACCAGCCTGCCCGAGCACTGGCTCGACTCGCAGGAACTCGTCGGCTCCGAACGCGCTCGGCTCACCGAGGGCGAAGGGGACACCAGCGGTGGCTAACCGATCGGGGTACACGAGCTTCGACGAGGAACGCTACTTCCCGGAGGAACACAGCTCACGCCGCAGCGACTTCGCGCGCGACCGCGCCCGGCTGCTGCACTCGAGCGCCCTCCGCCGCCTCGCCGCAAAGACCCAGGTGCTGAGCCCGACCGCCGGACTCGATTTCGCCAGGAACCGGCTCACCCACTCCCTCGAGGTCGCGCAGATCGGACGCGAGCTCGCCCAACGCCTCGGCCTCGACCCCGACGTCGTCGACACTGCCTGCCTCGCGCACGACATCGGGCATCCTCCGTTCGGCCACAACGGCGAGAAGGCGCTCAACGCCTGGTCCCTCGACATCGGCGGGTTCGAGGGCAACGCCCAGACGCTGCGCCTGCTCACCCGGCTCGAACCGAAGGTCTTCGGCCCCGACGGCCGCAGCTACGGGCTCAACCTCACCCGCGCGAGCCTCGACGCGAGCTGCAAGTACCCGTGGCCCGCCGGCGAATCCGTGTCCGACCCGAGCGGCCGCGCCAAATTCGGGTACTACCCCGACGACCTGCCCGCTTTCGCGTGGATGCGCACCGACGCCCCCGACCGGATGCTGTGCATCGAAGCCGAGGTCATGGACCTCTCCGACGACATCGCCTACTCCGTGCACGACTTCGAGGATGCCGTCGTCAACGGCTACCTCGACCTCGCCGCCCTGAACGGCCGCGCGAGCACCGAGCTCGTCTCCTCGATGCACGCCTGGATCGGCGGCGCCGTCTCCCACGCCGACCTCGCGGCGGCATACGACCGCCTCGGCGCCCTCGACTCCTGGCTGCGCGGCTGGACGGCAGGGCGGCGTGACCAGGGTCGGCTCAAGAACCTGACGAGCCAGCTCATCGGTCGTTTCTCCGGAGCAGCCGTCTATGCCACCCGCCAGGCCTACCCGGCCGAGCGCATCGCGCGCTTCGGCGCCCACGTCGTGGTGCCGCCGAATATCGCAGCCGAGATCGCCGTGCTCAAGGGCGTCGTCGCTGCCTTCGTGATGTCGAAGAACACCCGGCAGCCGATCTACCAGCAGCAGCGCCAGGTCCTGACGCTGCTCGCCGACCGGTTGCTCGCCACCGGCGACGAACACCTCGACGCCGGCTCGAAGGAAGACTTCCACGCCGCCGCGGACGATGCCGCCCGCAAGCGCGTCGTCGTCGACCAGGTCGCGAGCCTCACCGACCAGTCCGCGCTCGCGTGGTACGAACGCCTGATCCAGAACTGAGCCTGTGCAGAACCCGGCCCGTGCCGAAGTCGGGCGTGCGGCGGGATAACATTCAGCTATGGCAGGCCTGATTCGACAAAGCGACATTGAAGAGGTCAAGGCCCGAACCAATATCGCCGACATCGTCGGCGACTACGTCAGCCTCAAGTCGGCCGGCGTCGGCTCCCTGAAGGGGTTGTGCCCCTTCCACGACGAACGCAGCCCGAGCTTCCACGTCCGCCCGCAGGTCGGTTTCTACCACTGCTTCGGTTGCGGCGAGAGCGGCGACGTCTACTCCTTTTTGCAGAAGATGGACCACGTCACCTTCAGCGAGGCCGTGGAACGACTCGCTGGCCGGGTCGGCCTCGAACTGCACTACGAGGGCGGCGGGGCGGATGCGCCGGACCACACCAACCGCGCGCGGCTCTACGCGGCCAACCAGGCCGCCGCCGACTTCTTCGTCGAGCAGCTCGGCAGCGCAGGGGCCGCCGTCGGCCGAACATTCCTCGGCGAACGCGGCTTCGACGCCCACGCGGCGACCCGGTTCGGGATCGGCTTCGCCCCGAAGAGCTGGGACGAACTGACCAAACACCTCCGTGGTCGCGGCTACTCCGATGAGGAGCTGACCCTCGCCGGACTGGTGTCGAGCCGGGAGGGATCGAGCGGCGTCTACGACCGCTTCCGCGGCCGGCTGGTCTGGCC
>NZ_JASJVF010000011.1:0-31213 GCF_035019805.1 Cryobacterium sp. 10I1 | reverse complement strand
CCAGTCCTGGAGCAGGGCCGTCGGCGTCGGAGACGTCGAGGGCGCCACGGACGCGGTGACCGCGGCGGCCGCGTCGATCAGGCCGTTGCCGTAGACGGGGCTGGGGACGACGTGGCCGTTCGGGTTGGCGGTCGCGATCACCCGGTTCATCACCTCGGCGGCGTTGAGCTTCGGGTAGGCGGCGCGCACGAGGGCGACGAGGCCGGAGACGATCGGGGCGGAGGCGCTCGTGCCGCTCCACTGCACGTACCCGCCGTTCGGCACCACGCCGACGGCCCTGCTCCAGGACTGGATTCACCTGCATCGGCGCATCGACACCGTCCCGACAGCCGCGCCGACGGCCGCACCCGTTGCCCGCGCCGTGCCGAGCAGCGACCCGCCGCTGCCGACCGACACCGCCGCGAGTCCCTGGCTGCCGACCGAGCTGACCCTGACCTATATCACCGTTCCGCTTCTCGTTCTGTTGGGGTTTGCTATCCTAGTAACGCTGTTCGGCATAGGTGCTCTTCGGCGGCTCAAGCGAAATCGATCGAATCGGTAAGTTTTCGCATATTCCATCATGTAGGAGGACCCTTATCGTGCCAAAAATTCTCATTGTCGGTGGCGGCTACGCGGGCTTCTACACCGCCTGGAAGCTTGAGAAGTGGCTGCGAAAAGGCGAGGCCGAGGTCACCATGGTCGACCCCCTCCCGTACATGACCTACCAGCCCTTCCTCCCCGAGGTTGCCGCCGGCTCGATCGAAGCCCGCCACGCCGTGGTCGCGCACCGTCGCCACCTCTCGAAGACGAACGTCGTCACCGCGAAGGTCACCCACATCGACCACGCGTCGAAGACCGCGACGATCACCCCGCCGGTCGGCGAGCCGTATGAGTTCAACTACGACATCGTCGTCGTCACCGCAGGAGCCGTCTCGCGCACCTTCCCGATCCCCGGGGTCGCCGACCAGGCGCTCGGACTCAAGACCATCGAGGAAGCCGTCGCCATCCGCGACACCGTGCTCACCAACTTCGACAAGGCCTCCCTGCTCCCCGCCGGACCCGAGCGCGACCGCCTGCTCACCTTCGTCGTCATCGGCGGCGGCTTCGCCGGCATCGAGGTCTTCGCCGAACTGCGCTCGTTCGCGACCTCGCTGCTCAAGTCCTACCCGCAGATCGGGTTCGACGACATCCAGTTCCACCTCGTCGAGGCGATGGGCCGGATCATGCCAGAGGTGTCCGTGCCGACGAGCCTCTGGGTCATCGACAACCTCGACAAGCGCGGTGCGAAGATCCACCTCAACACCCAGCTGACGAGCGCCGTCGACGGTGTCGTCGAGCTCTCCACCGGCGAGAAGTTCGAGACCGACCTGATCGTCTGGACTGCTGGCGTGATGGCGAACCCCGGCATCGTGCGTCACACCGACCTCCCCATCGAGGAGCGCGGCCGCCTGCAGGTGCGCCCCGACCTCCGCGTCGGCACCGCAGACGAGATCATCGAAGACGCCTGGGGCGCCGGCGACATCACCGCCGTCCCCGACCTCAGTGGCGGGGGAGTGGGCGGCTTCTGCGTTCCCAACGCCCAGCACGCCGTGCGTCAGGGCAAGCTCATGGCCAAGAACATCGTCGCCATCCTCCGCGGCGAGGGCCCCAAGGACTACATCCACAAGAACCTGGGCGCCGTCGCCGGTCTCGGTGTCGGACAGGGTGTCTTCCAGTCCGGCAAACTGGCCATCAAGGGCCCGCTGGCCTGGATCGCGCACCGCGGCTACCACGGCCTCGCCATGCCGAGCTGGGAGCGCAAGCTGCGCGTCGTCTGGGGCTGGGCGAACAACTTCTTCCTCGGTCGCGACATCGTGTCCCTCGCCGCCGTCGAGACCCCGCGCGCCGTGTTCGTCGAGTTCGCCTCCCGCCCGAAGCCCGCCGCGGGTGCCGCGGCGCCGGCGAAGGCCGCATCCGCTGCGGTCACGCCCCCGGCACCGGTCACCGTGCCGGCAGCGGCTGCCGCGGCAGCCCCCGCCGCCAAGGTCACGGCGCCCCGCGCGCCGCGCAAGACGCCGGTCAAGGCTCCCGCCGCCGCACCGGCGATCGTGGCAGCGGATGCCGCGACCGAGGCGACCACGCCCGTCAAGTAAGCGGCTGCTCCGGCAGCACCTACGCTTGAAGCGTCGGAGTCTGTTCGGACTGAGTTCGCTCAGCCCGGATGTACTCGGACGCGCCCCCGTAGCCCAATGGCAGAGGCAGACGACTTAAAATCGTCACAGTCTGGGTTCGAGTCCCAGCGGGGGCACCATCATCCGGCACCGAACTTCCGACTGAGGCCGGACTCGGCGGACTCTCCCAGGCCGACACGCTTCTCTCCACCGACGATGACGTCGAAGGCGATCGGCGGGTCAGGCGCCGACGGCACGCTCGGAGACGGAGCTGAGCAGGAGACTGGTCTCGCTGTTGAGGACACCGGGGATGGAACGGATTCGTCCAAGGAGCCGGTCGAACTCGCCCAGGTCAGCGGTGCGCAACTCGGCGACGAGGTCCCAGGCCCCGTTGGTCGTGTGCAGCGAACTGACCTCCGGATAGCCGCGCAGGGCCCGGATGACGTCACTCGTCGCCCGACCCTCTACCTCGATGAACGAGATGGCCTGCACCACGCCCGGATCCTGGTCCTCACGCACCCGGATGGAGAACCCCACGACAGTGCCCGACTGCACAAGACGGGCCAATCGATTGTCGACGGTGGAGCGGGTCACGCCGAGCTCACGAGCGAGTGCAGCGACTGGTTCTCGCCCGTTCACCCGGAGCAGACTGATCAGCCTGTGGTCGAGGTCATCCAGGGGCATACGCATAGAGTACGGCTCGGGTATGCAAAGTGTGCGATTCCTCATCGTAATTAGTGGGAAAATCCACTATCGATGAGGTATTCGCGCACCGTAGCGTTGGAATCCTGATCGAAGGAGGCGCCGAGTGGTGCAGTGCGCAGAAATGACCAACAGCTCCCGGAGCCGCGTGTCCGGGAGTCTACCCATTCCAGCCCACGTCTTCACCAGGGTCTGACCGTCGTGTCGGTTCAGTCACCGGGCACGGTCGTCCTCATCCGTCCGCACCGGTTCACGCCCAACTCTCAAACCGCCGATGACAACACGTTCCAGCCGCTCGTCGACCTGTCGAACCTGAACGAACATCACCACACGGCCCACGGCGAAGTGACCGTCGTGGCCGAGACCCTGCGCGCCAATGGAATCACCGTGCACCTCTTCGAGGACGAGCACGAGGGCCGTCCCGACAGCGTCTTCCCCAACAACTGGTTTTCCACCCACGCCGGCGGCCATATCGCCGTCTATCCGATGCGCACGCCCAACCGCCGCACGGAACGTCGCCAGGACATCCTGGAACTGCTCAAACAGAACTATCGCGTGCAGGACGTGATCGACTACTCCGGCCTCGAATTCGACGGGATCTACCTCGAAGGCACCGGTGCGATGGTACTCGACCACGTCAGCAGAGTCGCCTATGTGGCCAGGTCACAGCGTGCGGATCCTGTCGCCCTCGAACGCTTCTGCACCAACTTCGGCTACGAACCGTTGGTTTTCGACGCCGTCGATGATTCGGGTATCCCGATTTACCACACCAACGTGATGATGTGTGTGGGGACCCGGTTCGCATTGATCGGGCTTGAGCTCATGACTTCGCGCGATCGTCGTGACGAGGTCGTTGAGCGTCTGACGTCTTCGGGCCGCACCGTCATCGAATTGTCGTCCGCCCAGATCAAGGAATTCTGCGGTAACGCCATCGAACTCGAGGGAGACCGGGGCAGGATCCTCGCGCTGTCCCGTCGGGCGTTCACGGCGTTGACGGAACGCCAGCGGGAAACACTCGAGGAGTCCTGCCGTCTTGTGCCCGTGGACGTGCCGACGATAGAACTGGCCGGCGGTTCCATCCGGTGTATGCTCGCCGGAATCCACCTGGATCGACGACGTCACCAGGACAGGTGGCCAACGTCTGCCCCAGCTCCGTTCAGTGCGCTGGGCGCGCGGCAGTAGGGGTGCTTGTCCTGCTCCGGAACGACCGCGGATGCCCGGTTCCGACGACTGCTTCGGGCTGGCCCTGGCCAGTCTTGGGTCCCGGCCACGCCCGCCTGGTAAGCGGCTGCTCCGGCGGTACCTGCGCTTGAAGCGTCGGAGTCTGTTCGGACTGAGTTCGCTCAGCGCGGATGCACTCGGACGCGCCCCGTAGCCCAATCGCAGAGGCAGACGACTTGAAATCGTCACAGTGTGGGTTCGAGTCCCAGCGGCGGGACTCATCCTCGTCGGCGGGATCTCGGCCGCACAAGCTGGTTCGCGCTGCGCAGCACCGTCGGTGCCGTCAGGGTCGCACGGTCCAGCTCGACAGTGGAGCGGATGCTGAACACCGCACTTTCGCCCGGGAGCAGCGTGATCAGCATGTCGTCGACTCGGGCGGACTGGTCTACCCTGTCCACCAGGACGGAAAGATCGCGGGTGAGCGTTGCGGCCGTCACCGTGAGCAGGTAGCCGTTCGCGACCCGTTCGAGTGACGAGGACAGGGACGGGGCACCGAGCCGGGTGTCGCGGGGCTCGGCGAAGAACCAATGGCCACGCACCCTGCTGAGCTCGGCCCGGAGGAGTTCCGCTGCCGCATCCGTTGTCGCGGAGACGGATGCGGGCAGCGGCACGGTCACCGTGGACCGCGCGGGCAGGGTGACCTGTTCCGCGTGTTCGGCCAACACGATTCCCGCGTCTGTGAGGCGTCGGACGATGAGCTCGCCCGACCACGGTGAAGCCTCGTCGTTGACGACGACCGCCGCCAGGGTTCCTCCGGCGCGCGGTTGAATGGTCACGAGTCTGTCGGCGTACGCGTGGCGGATCGCGTAGAGCAGCGGTTTGGGTCGCCCATAGCCGTCGACGGCCGCCCAGGACGTGACCGGCCAGCAGTCGTTGAGTTGCCAGACGATGCTGCCCATGCAGTGCGGTTGCAGGGAACGGAAGTGTTCGATGGCGGTGCCGATGGCGTTGGCCTGGTTGAGCGACATCGCCCAGTGCCAGTCGTCGATGTCGTCGGGCAACGGGTAGTGGGCGAGCAGGCCGTCGGTGAGCTTCACGTTGCCCTCCATCGCCTTCTGGTGCACCAGCATGCCGGGGGACTCGGGAGTGAGCGGGGAGTCGCTGATCGATGCGCGCATGGTCGACCAGGTCGGTGGGCCCTGCCAGCCGAATTCCGCTACGAAGCGGGGCGTGTACTCACGGTAGGCGGGGTAGTCGCGCTGGTTCCACAGGTCCCAGATGTGCATCGTGCCGTTGTTCGAATCGTTCGGCGTGAGTGTTCCGTCACGGCCGAGACCGTCGGTGCCGCCCGGGGTGAACGGGCTTCCCGGCGTGTATCCGATGTGCGGCGCCAGTTCGGCCACGATGCGCGGGAAGAGCTCGTAGTAGTAGCCCGCGCCCCAGGTCTTGCCATCCAGTCTCGTCTTCCAGTTCCACTCCTCGTGGCCCCAGAGGTTCTCGTTGTTGCCGTTGAGCACGATCAGCGATGGGTGCGACGCCAGCCTGGCCACGTTGTCGCGGGCCTCCGCTTCGATCTCGCCGAACAGGGGCGCCTCTTCGGAGTAGGCGGCGCAGGCGAGAAGGAAGTCCTGCCACGTGAGCATGCCGCGTTCGTCGCAGAGCTCGAAGAAGTCGTCGGCCTCGAAGATGCCGCCGCCCCAGACCCGGAGCAGGTTGATGTTGGCGAATTCGGCCTGCTCGATGCGGTCCCGGTACCGGTCCCGGTCGACCCGGTGCGGAAAGGAGTCGTCGGGGATCCAGTTGGCCCCGCGAACGAAGACCGGCTGCCCGTTGACGGCGATCGTGAACGGTGTCCCTGTGGCATCCGGCTCGGTGTCGAACGACACGGTCCGGAAGCCCACGCGCCGGTGTGCCGAATCGAGTTCGAGTGCTTCGGCGTCGTCCGCGCCCGAACCGTGCAACGTCACGTCGACGTCATAGAGCGGCTGCTCGCCGTAGCCCCGCGGCCACCACCGCGACACCTCGGCAACATGCAGCGTCACGACCGCGCTCGTCTGGCCCGCGTTCAGAGTGGCCGAGCCGGTCACGCCTCCGACGGATGCCGTCACGATGAGATCTGCGTCGCTCGCCCGGGCGACCTCGACGTGCACGGCGACCGTGCCCGAGTGCCGGGCCGTCCCGTCTGCCCGGACAAGGGTGTCCACGGTGGCGATCGGGCGCACGGACTCGATCCGCGCCGTCGCCCAGCATTCGAGGGCGACCGGGCGCCAGATGCCCGATGTGCTCGTGTCGATGCCCCAGTCCCAGCCGAAGCTGCAGGCCATCTTGCGGATCGCGTTGTACGGGTGGTGGTTCACGTGCGGGCGATAGCCGAGTTCGAGGCTGGCGGCATCCGCGGCCCGGATCGGAGAGGAGAACGTGACGGCGAGCTCGTTCAGGCCGGCGCGCAGATGGGTGCGCAGGTCGAATCGGTAACGGCGGTGCATATTCCTGGTCACGCCGATCCGGTGGCCGTTGAGTTCAACCGTCGCGATCGTGTCGAGACCGTCGAAGACGATCTCGCTCTGGGTGCTGCTGTTCGGCTGCCAGACAAAGGTCGTCGTGTATCGCCAGTCGGTGAGTCCGATCCAGCCGAGCAACTGCTCATTGCCGTCGAGGTACGGGTCGGGGATGAGGCCCGCGGCGAGGAGGTCGGTGTGCACCGACCCGGGAACGCTTGCCGGAATTGTGTGCTGGCGCACGGCCCGGGGGACAGGGCCGTCGAGCGCGGTGACGGTCCAGTCGGCGAGGAGGCGTCGGATCGGGTGACTCGTGGGCACGACGGCCTGGATGGTGGTGTCAGTCATGATGTGGCGGCAGCGACTCGACGACGCCCGGATGGGTGAAATCAGGAATCTGAAATCCGGGCGAGATCGTCATATCGCCTACGTTACGACACGACGCCGCCACCCCGGTAGACCGGGGTGCGCTGGGGCGGGCTGAGCGCTCGCGTCCGGAAGGGCACGACAGAGGTCTTGACAGCACACTTGTTTTTTGCAAGTATGACGTCAGTCCACATGGGAACCTCTACAAGGAGACACGATGACCGCGATGTTCGTCAACCTGCCGGTGACCGACCTGGAGCGCGCAAAGGCGTTCTACACGGCGCTCGGATTCACCATCAACCCGGCCTTCTCGGACCACAACGCGGCCTGCGTCGTCGTCGAAGAAGACCACAGCTACTTTATGATCCTTGTCCGCGAGTACTTTCAGACCTTCACCGACCTTCCGATCGGAGATCCGGCCGTGAACCCCTCCGTGTCGACCGCGATCTTCCTGGACAGTCGCGAGGCGGTCGACAAGGCCGTCACCGACGGCGTCGCCGCTGGAGGCTCTGAGCCCAAACCGGCCTCGGACTACGGCTTCATGTACCAGCGCCAGCTGAACGACCCCGACGGCAACTTCCTCGAGTTCGGCTGGATGGACCCGGTAGCAGCCGCTCAGGGCCCCGAAGCCTTCGCGAATCAGCAGGACTGAGGTCGATGGCCGCACGCGACTATGGTCAATACGGTGGCGTCACGCGAGGCCTGGAGCTTGTGGGAGAGCGCTGGGCCCTGCTCATCGTCCGCGACCTGCTCGTCGGGCCGCGGCGCTACGGCGAACTCGCCGGGGGACTCGCTCGGATCCCGAGCAACATCCTGGCCGCACGGCTGAAGGAGCTGCAGGCGGCGGGCATCATCCGACGGGTGCCTCATTCGCGCGTCATCGTCTACGAGCTGACGCCGTACGGCCGCGAGCTCGAGCCCGTGGTGCTCGCACTCGGGGCGTGGGGATTCAAATCCCTGGGCGATCCGCGGGAGGAGCAGGTCATCACCCCTGACGCCATGACGATGGACCTCCGGACCGCGTTTCGGCCGCAGGTCGCGGAGCAGCTCCCGGCGACCGCGTACGCGGCGCGGTTCGGTCATGCCGAGCTTCTGATCCGGGTGGACGGCTCCACCCTCGATGTGACGCGCGGGGACGGGCCCGTCGACCTCGCCTTCGCCGCTGGTCCGGGCATCCGCCGGCTCATTTCCGGTGAGCTCGGCCCGGAGCGCGCGATCGAGACCGGGGTCGTCGAGGTGCTGCGTGGTCGCCGTGCCCTCCTCGGTCGCTTCGCGAGCACGTTTCACCTGGCCGCCTGAGCCGAGCGCGGTACCGCTACGGCTGCACCCGGAATGCCCTGCGTCTGGACCTGGGGTCGCGGCCCGGCGTAGTGTGTCCGGCATGTCGCTGTTCTGGGAAGAAGTCGTCGTCGATTGTCGCGACCCGAAGGGGCTCGGGCGATGGTGGCAGGAGGCTCTCGGCTGGATCGTGGTCGGCGAGAGCGACGACGAGCTCGAACTCGCCGCGGCCGAGGGTGCGCACCCGACCCTGCTGTTCGGCGCTGTCCCCGAGGGAAAGACCGTGAAGAACCGGCTCCACCTCGACTTCGTCCCCGACGACCAGGCCGCCGAGGTCGGGCGCCTGCTCGGCCTCGGGGCGACCCGTGCCGATGTGGGCCAGCGAGACGTCCCCTGGGTAGTCCTGGCGGACCCGGAGGGCAATGAATTCTGCGTGCTCTCGGCCCGCACGGTTGGTTAGCGCCCGTGTCCGTCGAGCAGGGCGGCCGCGAAAAGGCGAGCGCCCTAAACTAGCGTTATGGCGAGGCAAGACGGGGCAGCACGCACACCGGACAAGGTGGTGCACAAGGTGCTCAACAACAACGTCGTCATCTCGATCGACGAGTCCGGTCAGGAACGCGTGCTGATGGGACGCGGGCTGGGATTCCAACTGCTTCCCAGCGACACGATCGATCCCGCCAAGGTCGAGAAGACCTTCGTCCTCGATCAGGGCAGTGAAGCCGACCATGCCCGCCAACTCCTCGCGTCCGTGCCGTACCCGGTCATCGAAGCGGTCACGCGGGCGGTCGACGAGGCGGAACGGACCCTGGGCCGAAGCCTCGGTCGCCGATTGCCGCTCGCCATCATCGACCACATCCAATTCGTGCTCGAACGGATGCAGAAAGGCATCCGCATCCCGACGACGTCGATGCCCGAATTACGCGTCCTGCATCCGCAGGAGTTCGACGCCGCGACGGCAATGGCCCGATCGGTCAGCGCCAGCCTGGACACCGCCCTCCCGGACGAGGAAGCGGTGTTCCTCACCATGCATCTCCTCAACGCGACCAGGGACGAGCCCAATGGAACCGCGGCACTGCTCTTCCGTCGGGTGCAGCACGTGGTGACGACGGTCGAGGGCGGCCTCGGCGTGCACCTGGACACGGCGAGCCCGGACTACGCGCGGTTCATCCTGCACATCCAATTCCTCCTGCAGCGGCTGGTGGCGAAGTCGATGTTGCGCGGCTCGGACACGTCCTTCTTCGAATTCGCCAAACACAGCTACCCCCGCTCCTACGCCATCGCCGCCGACGTCAAGTCGTACGTCAGTGCCGCCACCGGCTCCGACCTCACCGACGAAGAGCTCCTGTACGTGATCGTGCACGTCGAGCGACTGGCGAACCAGATGGTGGATGGCGCCGCCACCTGATCGTGTGCTACGTTGAGACCGCAGGGCGACGACGCTCTGTGGAAGCATTTTCGGATTGTTACCGCATCAGCGGGCAAAACCTGAACTCGCATCGCCAGTACGGCGATGAATGAGTTCAGGTCTTTTTTTTGCCCAAAACACCGATTGATCGCTTCCTGAGCATGGAAGTCGCGATGTCGCGGCGGAAGGTGAATGAGACCGATGGACTACTCCAAGACCGCAGCTGCGGTCCTCAAGGGTGTGGGCGGCGAAGAAAACGTCCAGTCGCTCGTGCATTGCGCGACGCGGCTGAGATTCGTCATCAAGGACGACGCGAAGGTCGACAAGGCGGCGGTCAAGGCCACACCCGGCGTCATCGCGACGGCCGAGGCCGGCGGTCAGTACCAGGTCGTCATCGGCAATGAGGTACCCGAGGTCTTCGCCGAGATCACGAAGATCTCGAAGCTCGGCGGCGCCTCCTCCTCCGGCGGCCAGGCCGCCCAGGACGGCCCGAAGGGCAACCTCGTCAACCGCTTCATCGCGATGATCTCGGCGATCTTCACCCCGCTGGTGTGGGCGCTCGCGGGCACCGGCCTCCTGAAGGCCTTCCTGGCGGCAGCGGTCACGTTCGCCTGGATCGACAACACGACGACGACGTACACGATCCTGAACGCACTCTCGGATGCCTTCATCAACTTCCTGCCGCTGGCGCTCGCGATCACCGCGGCGAAGTACTTCAACGCGAGCCAGTTCACGTCGCTCGCCATCGCCGGTTCCTTCGTGTACCCCTCGATCGTCGCGCTCAACGGCGCGCCGGACATCACCTTCTTCGGCATCCCGGTGACGATGGTCAGCTACGTCTCGAGCGTCATCCCGATCATCGTCATCGTGTGGTTGCAGAGTCACGGAGAGCGGTTCCTGTACGCCGCACTGCCGGCCGCGATCCGCCGATTCGTGACACCCATGATCATGGTGATCATCCTGGTACCGCTCACCTTCCTGGTGATCGGCCCGCTCTCCAACCTGATCAGCACGGGACTGGCCGGCGGTATCGGCTGGGTCTTCACGGTCGTGCCCTGGCTCGGTGGAGCCATCATGGGCGGCCTCTGGCAGGTCTTCGTCATCTTCGGCCTGCACTGGGGCTTCGTCCCGCTGATGACCGCCGAACTGCAGAGCACCGGGTTGATCTACATCACCGCGCCGCTCTTCGCCGCGGTGCTGGCACAGGCTGCGGCCGTCGCCGGGGTCTGGGTGCGCACCCGCAACTCGAACCTGAAGTCGCTCGCTGCCCCGGCCACCGTGTCGGGCTTCCTCGCCGGTATCACGGAGCCGGCCATCTACGGCGTGAACCTGCCGCTCAAGCGGCCGTTCGTCTTCGGAGTCGTCGGTGGTGTCCTCGGTGGAGCCCTGATCTCGGCCGGCGGCGTCGCCGCGAACGCCTTCGTGCTGCCCTCGCTGCTGGCG
The DNA here is from genome assembly GCF_035019805.1 of Cryobacterium sp. 10I1. NCBI lineage: Bacteria > Bacillati > Actinomycetota > Actinomycetes > Micrococcales > Microbacteriaceae > Cryobacterium > Cryobacterium sp. 10I1. Next base: position 20,231 of record NZ_JASJVF010000011.1, on the reverse strand, counting down.
CTGCCAGCCCTGTTCGGTACCGGAAACACCGTGATGCTGATTCTGGGCCTTCTCGTCGCCATCATCGTGCCGTTCGGCCTGACCGTGATCCTCGGATTCAAGGATCCGGCCAACGAGGCCGCCGCAGTCGTGGACGGCACCGACCTCGAGGTGCTGAGCCCGCTCGACGGCACCGCCGTTGCACTGAGCGAGGTTCCCGACGCCGTCTTCGCCGGCGGCGACCTCGGCAAGGGTGTTGCGATCATTCCCCGTGTCGGCGCCGTCTACGCCCCGTTCGACGCTCTCGTCGTAGCCGCATTCCCGACCGGGCATGCCATCGGGCTGCAGCACGCGGATGGAGCGGACGTGTTGATCCACGTCGGCATCGACACGGTCAAGCTCGGTGGCAAGTACTTCTCCCTGAAGGTGGAGAAGGGCCAGCAGGTCAAGGCCGGCGATCTCCTTCTCGAGTTCGACATCAACGCGATCACGGCAGCCGGATACGACATCACGACGCCGGTCATCATCACGAACCCGAAGAAGTATCCGGCCATCGGCTCACCAGCCTCGGGCCCGGTAGCGCACGGAGACCCCCTCTTCCTGGCGATCGCCGAGGAAGAACTGGCCACCGCGAAGTAAGCGAGGGCGGTTTGTACGTCCCGGTGGAGGAGCGGCTCGGCTGCTCCTCCACCGGCCATCTGCGTAATACGTAGTCAGTAGTAAAAGGAGTACACGAATGACCGATTCAACACCCGTCACATTCCCGCAGGGCTTTCTCTGGGGCGGTGCGACCGCCGCGAACCAGATCGAGGGTGCATACAACGAGGGCGGCAAAGGCCTGTCCATCCAGGACGTCATGCCGCAGGGAATCACGACGCCGCGCACCGCGGGCCCCACGGACGACAACCTCAAGCAGGTGGCCATCGACTTCTACCACCGCTATGCCGAGGACATCGCCCTGTTTGCCGACATGGGCTTCCGGACCTTCCGCTTCTCGATCGCCTGGAGCAGGATCTTCCCGCTCGGCGACGAGGCGGAGCCCAATGAGGAGGGCCTCGCGTTCTACGACCGCGTCATCGACGAGTGCGAGAAGCACGGCATCGAACCGTTGGTCACCATCTCGCACTACGAGACCCCGCTGCACCTGACGGAGACCTACGACGGTTGGGTCAACCGTGACCTGATCGGATTCTACGAGCGGTACGCGCGGGTGCTCTTCGCCCGATACGGCGCCCGGGTGAAGTACTGGCTCACCTTCAACGAGATCAACTCCGTGCTGCACGCCCCGCTGTTGTCTGGCGGCATCAACACACCGAAGGACCAGCTCACCCGGACCGACCTGTATCAGGCCGTGCACAACGAGCTGGTGGCGAGTGCGCTCGCGACCAAGGCCGCCCGCGAGCTCGCCCCGTCCGCCCTGATCGGCTGCATGATCCTCGCGATGCCGGTCTATCCGTTGTCGCCCGATCCCGACGACGTGATGGCCTCGCTCACCACCGAGCGCACCAACCTCGCCTTCGGCGACATCCACGTGCGCGGAGAATACCCGGGGTACTACCTGCGCAGCCTGCGCGACCAGGGCGTCGAACTGGTGATCACCGACGACGACCGGGCACTGCTCAAGGAGAACACCGTCGACTTCGTCTCCTTCAGCTACTACGTGAGCGTGGCGGAAACCGCCGACACATCGAATCGTGTCACGGGCGAAGGGAACATCTTCCCCGGGGTCGCCAACCCGACGCTGAAGGCATCCGAGTGGGGCTGGCAGATCGACCCGGTCGGCCTGCGCATCGTGCTGAACCAGTTCTGGGACCGCTGGCAGAAGCCGCTGTTCATCGTCGAGAACGGTCTCGGAGCGAAGGATGAGCTCGTCACGGTCGACGGCCGGAAGACCGTCATCGACGACTACCGCATCGAGTACTTCAACGATCACCTCGTGCAGGTCGGCGAGGCCGTCGCCGACGGCGTCGACGTGATGGGCTACACCTCCTGGGGGTGCATCGACCTCGTCAGCGCCAGCACGGCACAGATGAGCAAGCGGTACGGGTTCATCTACGTCGACCGCAACGATGACGGAACGGGCACCCTCGACCGTTTCAAGAAGAAGTCGTTCGACTGGTACGCCGAGGTCATCCGATCCAATGGTGCGAGCCTCACCCGATAGCGTAGAACCAAACGGGTTCGTCCCGTCGGCTGCCTCCTGGATGCACTGTCCCGGAGGCGGCCTCGTCTGGAGCAGATCATGATTTCCCCCCGCATCGCTTTCCTCGACGTCGACGGCACCCTCATCGACTCCGGCGAGGCGATCGCACCATCGTCGATCGAGGCGGTGCGCAGCGCCCGGAAGAACGGTCACCTCGTGTACCTCAGTACGGGGCGGGCGTCGGTGGAGATCTACCCGGCGATCCGGGACATCGGCTTCGACGGGGCGATCAGCGCCGGCGGCGGGTTCGCCGAAGTCGGCGGCGACGTCGTGATCTCCCGCACGATGCCCGAACCGGCGGTGGCGCGAATGGTCGGGTTCTACGAGGCCGCGGGCTACGACTTCTACCTCCAGTCCTACGACAAGCTCTACCCGAGCCCCGGGGTGCGCTCGCGCTTCGCGACCTACCTCGAGGACGACAGGGAACGAAAGGGTGATCCCCGGCCCGACCTCGCCTCCGTCACCGGGGCCGAGGAACACCCGGTCCTGAAGGCTTTCGGGGACGTGCGGCCGCTGTCATTCACGGGCATCGCCAAGTCGGTCTTCCTGGCCGGTGACCTTCGGGCCTTCGATCGAGTCTCGAACGCGCTCGGCGACGATTTCCACGTCATCACCGGCACCATTCCCCACATGGGTCGCGGCAGCGGCGAGGTGACCCTGGGGGGGGTGAACAAGGGCAGCACGATCCTGAAGTTGCTCGACCTGCTCGGCCTCGACGCGGCATCGGCCATCGGCATCGGCGACAGCAGCAACGACATCGAAATGCTCCAGGTGTGCGGTGTCGGCATCGCGATGGGCAATGCCACCGACGAGGTCAAGTCCCACGCCGACGAGGTCACCACCGCCGTGCTCGACGACGGGGTCTGGAACGCCTTCCGCCGCCATGGCCTGATCTGAGCGGATGCCGGTACCGACAGGGCGCGGCGTCGCCGGTGTGCGAAACGACGGGGTCAGAGCCGCGTCGTGGATGCGCGCGGGATGAGGCGCACCGGGACACGGTGCACTCCCGGATGCGGCTGTCCCTTGATGGCGTCGATGAGTTCGCGTGCCACCGCCCGGCCCAGCTCCTGGAGATTCATGTCGATCGTGGTGATCGGCGGGCGTGAATGCACGCTGAACAGTTCCCAGTTGTCGTAGCCGACGACGGCGACGTCCTCGGGCACGCGGAGGTTCTCATCGCGCAATTGCTCGATGGCGCCCCGGGCGATCTGGTCGCTGGCGCAGAAGATCGCATCGAAGTGGTGCCCGGCCTCGATGAGGGCATGCACGCACTGGCGGCCCCAGTCCTCGCTCCAGTCGCCGTACAGGTTCTCACCGCCGACGAGCTGCAGGCCATGCCGCTTCATCGCCTGGGTGGCGCCGGTGAGCCGTTCGACGGCCGCCGAGAAGGTGGGATCGCCGCTGATCGCGACGATACCGCGTCGGCCCCGGGAGACGAGGTGGTCGATGGCGAGATCGGTGCCCTGGGAATTGTCCGTCGTGAATGAGGAGTCCTTCGGGTCCTGGCTGGCGGCGAACGCATAGGCGACCGGTACCGTCACCTGTTCCGTGATCGAAGGGCGGGACGTGTCACTGTCGCCCAGGACGATGATGCCGTCGACGCGTTTCGCCATGAGGGTGCGCAACTGGTGCGACTCCCGGATGGAGTCGTTCCGGGCATCCGTGAGGATGACCGACGTGGAGTCCGCACCGAAGGCGTCCTCGACGCCGAGAAGAATCGGAACGACGAACCGGTTGGCGAGGTCTGCGGTCAGGACGCCGATGGTACCCGTGATCGACGAATTGAGTGCGCGGGCGAACGGGTTGGGCGTGAAGGCGAGGCTCCGGGCCACCTCCTCGACGTGCTGCCGGGTTGCCTCGCGCACGACGGTCTTGCCGTTGAGAGCCTTGGACGCCGTCGCAATGGACACGCCGGCGGCACGCGCCACGTCGGCGAGGGTGACTGCGTCATTCGTCTTGCCCATGGTGTCCTTTCGCCTATGAAACCGATGTCGAGGCCGGGTCGTTGTTCGGCCGAGTCGCGTGAAACCCTACGAGAAAAGACTGTACCCCGCGTGCCCCGCAATTCACTGACAAAAGAGACAAATTCCGATTGACGTACCGGGAAGCTCAGTGCTAGCCTCGCCCTATTGAAACTAGTTTTATTTGTTTCACAATTCTGCTCTGATATTCCTGCCCTATTCCAATGAAGGAAAAACGTGATGACAATGAAGTTCGTACGTAGCACGATGGCAGTCGCCGGGGTCGCGACCCTCGCACTGGCCATGGCCGGATGCTCGGCTGCCGGTGGCAGCTCCAGCAGTGCCGGCAGCACCGAATACACAGTGTGGGATCCGTATCCCCAGCACGACGCCAGCTCCGACTGGGCCAAGCGCATCGATGCCTGCGGTGTCGACGCCGGCGTGACCATCAAACGCACGGCGTACGACTCCCAGTCGTTGACCAACCAGTCCCTGCTTGCCGCCCAGGAGGGCACCGCAGCCGACGTCATCCTCCTCGACAACCCGGCCGTGACGACCCTGGCAGACACTGGCGCCCTGAACGACATGGAGTCCATCGGGCTCGACACATCCGCGATCGACCCCAATCTCCTCGGGGCCGGTGTCCTCGACGGCAAGACGTACGGCATTCCCGTCGGCGCCAACACCCTCGCGCTCTATTACAACAAGGACGTCCTTGACGCGGCGGGCGTCAATCCTGCGACGGTCACGGACTGGGCCAGCCTCACCGCAGCCCTGCAGCAGGTCAAGACCGCCGGTCACAAGGGCATCACCTTCGCCGGCTTCGCGAGTGAAGAAGGAACCTTCCAGTTCCTGCCGTTCTTCTGGGGAGCCGGAGCCAACCTCAACAAGCTCGACTCGACCCAGGCGATTTCTGCGTTGACACTGTGGACCGACTGGGTCAGCCAGGGCCTCGCGCCGAACTCAGTCATCACGAATTCGCAGAACACCAACTGGGAGGAATTCCTCACCGGTGACTTCGGCTTCGCGGTGAACGGCACGTGGCAGGTCAACAGCGCAGCGAAGGCCAGCTTCAAGACCGGCTACATCACCATCCCGGCCGAGGCCGGGGGAGCGGCTCCCGCACCGACCGGCGGCGAATTCATGGTCATCCCGACCCAGAAGGACACGGCGCGCTACGACGTGTCCAAGAAGATCGTCGAATGCATGAGCACCACCGCAGGCCAGGTCAAGACCGCCGACACGTTCGCGTACTACATCCCCGCGACCACGGCAGGCCAGGCCGCCCTGCTTGTCGAACACCCGGAACTCTCGGTGTGGGTCGACGCCGTGAAGGCAGCCAAGGGGCGCACCAGCGACAACCTCGGTGCCAACTACCCGAAGATCTCAGAGCAGGTCTATACCGCCATCCAGAACGCACTGAGCGGTGCGATGACGCCCACGGAAGCGCTGAAGGAAGCCCAGACTGCTGCCGCAGCAGCTATCGCCAAGTAGACCGAAGCCTCCCACCGAGAACACGAAGGGCATCCCACCATGACCACACTTCCTGCCCGCGTCGGGGCCGCACGCCCCGACGCGGGTGGGGCGGTCGGCACATCCGCTCCACTCCCCCCGAAAAAAAGATCGAGGCGAACTTCTTTCGGCACCAGCCAGTGGGTTGCCCTGGCCTTCGTCGCCCCTCTCATCGCCTACCTCATCATCTTCTACGCGTTCCCGCTCTATCGGAACATCGAACTGAGCCTCCACGACTACACCCCGCGCGCCTTCGTGCAGGGCAATGCCGCGTTCGTCGGCATCGAAAACTATGTCGCCGTCTTCGGATCGAAAACGTTCGCCAAGGCGCTGACCAACACGGCGCTGTTCACCGTCGTCTCAATCGCGTTCCAGTTCGGCATCGGCCTCATCCTCGCCGTCTTCTTCCGGAACAACTTCCGACTCAACGGCGTCTTGCGAGGGTTGTTCCTGGTCCCGTGGCTGCTCCCGCTGATCGTGTCCGCGTCGACCTGGTCGTCCATGATGAACTCGGACAACGGGGTGATCAACTCGGCCCTCAGCGTGATCGGGGTCGCACCCGTGAACTGGCTGACCTCGCCCGATCTGGTGCTTGCCTCCGTGATCATCGCGAATATCTGGCTGGGGATCCCGTTCAACCTCGTCGTCCTCTACTCGGGTCTGCAAAACATTCCCGAAGACCTCTACGAGGCTGCCTCCCTCGATGGTGCGAACGCGTGGCAGAAATTCTGGCGGATCACCTTCCCGTTGCTGCGTCCGGTTTCGCTGATCACGATCCTGCTCGGGCTGATCTACACGCTGAAAGTCGTCGACATCATCTGGATCATGACGGCCGGCGGCCCGGGGGATTCCTCGACCACCTTCGCCACCTGGTCGTACCGGGAGGCCTTCGGAACGGGCAACCCCGACTTCAGCCCGGCTGCAGCCGTGGGCAACGTCCTGATCCTGATCGCCCTGATCTTCGGGTTCATCTATCTGCGCATTCAGAACAGGACGGAGAAATAATGTCTCATCGACGCTCCTGGTGGAACACCGCGATCGGACTCCTCCTCACCGCTGTCATGCTCTTTCCCGTGTACTGGATGATCAACGTCTCCTTCACGAAGACAAGCGATCTGCGCGATTCACCGCCCAACCTCTTCCCATTCTCACCGACGCTCGACGGCTACACCGCGGTGCTTTCGCAGCAATTGCCATACCTCGGCACGAGTCTGCTGATCGGCCTCGGCACGGTTGTCGTCACGCTCGTCATCTCCGCGCCTGCCGGCTACGCGCTCGCCAAATTGCGCTTGCGAGGTGCTGCCCCGCTCACGTTCATCCTGCTGGTCGCGCAGATGATCCCCGGAGTCGTGATGGCGATGGGGTTCTACGCCATCTACCTGAACAGCGGACTCCTCAATACCGTCGGTGGCCTGATCCTCGCTGATTCGACGATCGCCGTTCCGTTCGGTGTCCTCCTCTTCACTGCCTTCATGTCCGGTATCCCCAACGAACTCATCCAGGCGGCCACGGTCGATGGAGCAGGACCGTGGCGCACCTTCCGGTCGATCGTGCTGCCCGTGAGCCGGAACTCCGCGATCACGGTCTCCCTGTTCGCCTTCCTGTGGGCGTGGTCCGACTTCATCTTCGCGTCGACCCTCTCCCGGAGCGGGCAATTCCTGCCGATCACCCTGGGTATCTACAAGTACATCGGCAACAACACCTCGCAATGGAACGCGATCATGGCTACCGCAGTCGTCGCGTCGATACCGGCGGCCATCCTGCTCATCGTCGCCCAGCGCTACGTCGCCGCCGGCGTGACCGCCGGCGCAGTAAAGGACTGACTCATTCCAGGCCAGGGCATCACCGTCCCCACACCCAACCCGACCCCGTCGGGGCCTGACCTGCCGGCCTTCGATGTGCGTGACATTCCCTTCAGCGCGAGGGGAGCGTGGTTCGACATCTCGCCCGTCGTTGCGCTGCACACCGTGCATCAGGACCTGCATCTGGTCGCCCACCAGAACGGAATGCACGCGGTCTTCATTCTCGTGCCGCAGGTGGACGGCGTCCGGACGGAGACGACCGTCACGGCCTCGCCTGCACTCCTGTCGTGGACCGCGGCAGAAGGAAAGATCGATGCGGCCTTCGACGGGGTGGCCTGCCTGCGCATCCGCGGTCGCGGCGTCGACCTGACGATTGGCGATGCGTCGACGGGGCTGACTCCGTTCACGGGCTCCTACCTCTTGCGCGACCCGATGGACGGCGCCGCCGTCTTCACCTCCTACGAAACGGGTCGCCGCTACCGGGTCACGAGCCTGCGCGGCGAGCTCGACGTGCACGGCGCCGAGGCCCTCGGTGCGCATGTCCGTGACGTCGTCGTTTCCGGAGCCGACGGCTGGGAAGTGGCGATCGAGGAGTTCGAGTCCGCCCGGCCGAGCTATCGCCCGGCTCTCTCATTCGACCAGGTCGTCCTGTCGACCCGCCAGGACTTCGCGGGGTACCTGGACCGTGTGGCGGGCTGGAGCGACGCGCGCACGCCGACCGCCGCGCTCGCCGGCTACGTGATGTGGTCGGCGACGGTTCGCCCGCTCGGCTTCCTCGAGCACGAATCCATCCTGATGTCCAAGCACTGGATGGACAAGGTCTGGAGCTGGGACCACTGTTTCAACGCGCTGGCCCTGGCCCCCGGCGATCCCGGCGCTGCGCTCGGCCAGTTTCGGCTCATCTTCGACCACCAGGACTCCTCCGGCGCTCTACCCGACTCCGTGACGCACTCAGAAATCCTGTACAACTTCGTGAAGCCGCCGATTCACGGTTGGGCATTCGACAAGCTGCGCCAGCGGATGCCCGACGCCATTCCCGTGGACGTCCTCGCGGCCGTATACGACCAGTTGTCGGCCTGGACGGATTTCTGGCTCAACTCCCGGCGCATCGCCGGGCACGAGCTCGCGCACTACCAGCACGGCAATGACAGCGGTTGGGACAATTCCTCGACCTTCGACCGCGACCGCGTCATCGAGGCCCCCGACCTCGCCGCCTTCCTGATTCTGCAACTCGACACTCTCGCGCGGCTCGCGGACGAACTGGGCCGGGACGACGGAGCCAGCAGGCGCGGCCAGCGTGACTCCATGGCGACCGCCCTGCTGGCCGAGCTCTGGGACGGCGAGCACTTCGTGGCCCGCGCCCCGCTGAGCGGGCGCACGAGTTCCACGACGAGCCTCCTCAACCTGTTGACGATCGTCGCGGCGGATTTCCTACCGGTGGAGGTGCGCGAGCGTGTGGCCGATTCCATCACGGGTCATCTCACCGATTGGGGACCGGCGACCGAGCTGCCCTCATCACCGCTGTACGAATCCGACGGCTATTGGCGGGGCCCGATCTGGGCGCCCTCCACCGTGATCGTCGAAGACGGGTTACGCAGGGCAGGCTTCGCGACACTCGCGGATACCGTCAGCGAGCGCTTTCGCCGCCTCTGCGAAAGGTCGGGGTTCGCTGAGAATTTTGACGCGCTGAGCGGCGACGGTCTCCGCGACCGTGCATACACCTGGACCGCGAGCTCCTACCTCCTGCTCGCGCACGAAGCGTTCATCCGAGCGTCCGACAACTGACCGAAAGAACACGACACATGCCTTCTCTTATCGCACCCCCGACACTCCGCGGAGGCCCCGTGCGGCCGTCGACGAGCGCGCTGCGGGCACTCGGACCGGACGAAGTGTCTCTCACCGGGGGATTCTGGCAGGAGAAGCAAACCCTGAACTCCGAAGTCATCCTCGACCACTGCCAGCGGTGGATGGAGCGGATCGGGTGGATCGGGAACTTCGATCGCGCCGCCAACGGCGCGCTCGGCAGCGACCACGCCGGGATCGAGTTCGTCGACTCCGAAGTGTACAAATTGCTTGAGGCTCTGGCCTGGGAACTCGGACGAAAGCCCGACGCCGATCTCGAATTCAGATACCGCGCCCTGGTCGCCCGTGTCGAGTCGGCCCAGGAGGCCGACGGATACCTGCACACGAGCTTCGGGCGCTCCGGGCAACCGCCGCGCTATTCGAACCTGGAATGGGGACACGAGCTCTACTGCTTCGGGCACCTCATCCAGGCTGCCGTCGCGCGGCTACGGTCCGGTTCCGATGACGAGCTCGTGCGGGTGGCTCGGCGTCTCGCCGACCACGTCTACGGCGAGTTCGGGCCGGACGGTCGTGACGCCGTCTGCGGGCATCCCGAGATCGAGGTCGCCCTCGTTGAATTCTCCCGAGCGACAGGCGAGCCGCGCTACCTCGAACTCGCCCGCATCCTCGTCGAACGTCGTGGGCGCGGCCTGCTCGTACCCGACAGGTTCGGAGCAGAGTATTTCCTCGATGACATGCCGGTGCGGGACGCCACCGTTCTCCGCGGTCATGCGGTGCGTGCGCTGTACCTGGCTTCGGGCGCCCTGGACGTGGCCGTCGAGACCGACGATTCGGCGCTCGCGAGCGCGGTGGCCGCGCAGTGGGACAACACCGTGGCCAGGCGCACGTACATCACCGGCGGCGTTGGATCACACCATCTCGACGAAGCATTCGGCGAAGACTACGAGCTGCCGCCGGACCGCGCCTACGCGGAGACCTGTGCTGGAATCGCATCGGTGATGCTGAGCTGGCGCCTGTTGCTGCAGACCGGCGACGCCAAGTACGCGGACCTCATCGAGCGCACACTCCTCAACAACATCCTCGCCTCCCCGCGCGCCGATGGCCGGGCGTTCTTCTACACCAACACCCTTCACCAGCGCGTGGACGGTACCGTGCCGGAGGAGGATGAAATCAACGCGCGCGCGCAGTCCAGCCTTCGTGCTCCCTGGTTCGAGGTGTCGTGTTGCCCGACGAACATCGCCCGCACCCTGGCCAGCGTCAACCTGTACTTCGCAACCGCAACGGAAACCGGGGTGCAACTGCACCAATACGGCGACTATGACGTCGCGACGAATCTTGCGACCGGCCAGATCGCCCTCGAGGTGAGAACGGGCTACCCGTTCGACGGTACCGTCTCGGTTCACATCCGCGAGGCGCCGGAAGCGGAATCATCGGTCTCCCTGCGCATCCCACGGTGGGCCATCGGCCGCGCCGTCGTCACGGTCAACGGGGCACGAGTCGATTGCTCCGGATCGACGGTCACCATCAGTCGCGCCTTCCGCGCAGGTGATCAATTGACGCTCGACCTGCCGATGGCGCCGCGGGTGACCCACCCGCATCCGTCGATCGACGCGGTCCGCGGAACGGTCGCCATCGAGCGTGGCCCACTCGTGATGTGCCTGGAATCCTGCGACCTCCGGGAGGGACACGACCTCGCAGGCGTGTCCATCGACGATCGCGTCGGCCTGACCGAGACCGTGCGGGGAGCGCGGGTGCACGCGCAGTCAGCCCAATCGCCGAATCCTGACTGGCCCTATGGCCACGACGGCGGGTTCACGGCTGAGAATGCCGCCTGTGACGTCGAGCTCATTCCCTACTTCGACTGGGCGAACCGTGGCCCGTCCACGATGCGCGTCTGGCTCCCGGTCGCGACGCGCCCTGATCATTGAACCGAGTGTGATGCGAGCCCGGTGACAGCCTCGCAACGAGCCGTCGTTCCCAGCTGTTGCCTTCTCGGGAAAACCTGACCCCACCCGGCGGAAGTCAGGGGCGGGCGTCGGGTGCAGGCTCCAGGAGTGCGGCGAAAACGTCGCCGAGTGGACCGGCCAGGTCTCCTGCGGAGGCCGATGACAGGGCCTCCAATCCCGAGGTGGTTCGCAACAGCACGATGCCGAAGCCGACGGACAGGGCGATCTGGGCGCGCAGCATGAGATGCTCGGTTTCGGCGTCATCCGGCCGCCAGCCGGCGGCCGCGGCCAACCGTTCGGCGAAATGACGGAACGTATTACGGCGGATCCGTTCCGCCGATTCATCCCCGGAGGAACGCAAGAGCAGGAGGAGCCCGAGCGGATGCTCACCGCTCGGCAGCTCCGCGAGGTGCCTGAGCATGGTCTGCAGCATCAGCTCAACGGTGTCGCTCTCCGGGATCGGGCGGTCGAGCTCTTCAACGGCACGGGTCAGGCACGCCTCGAAGAGGCCTTCCTTGGATGTGAAATACCGGTTGATCAGTGCCACGTTCACGCCGGCGTCCGTGGCGATGTCCCGGACCGTCGTCGCCGCGTAGCCGTCGTGCGCGAATCGACGCCGTGCCGCCTGCAGCAGGCACTGCCGCGTATTGGCGGCGTCGCGCTGCCGGACGCCGCCCGGGGCGTCGGACTCGGAGGGGGCGGCATCGATGGTCGGCATACCCGGTGTCATGGCATCCTTTCGTTCCCCTCCACGGTACAGGCCGGCAGAACCGATGTAAACATGCTTTGACTTACGGGCGATCATGGCTATGCTGGCCTAAGTCGCCAACTGTTTACATAGCATCCGGAGAGATATGTCCCAAACAACCGAACGGCCGGCCACGGGCTCGATTCCGACGCCCGCCCGTAGCCGAAACAGCACGCTCATCGTCCTCTACCTGTCCCTCGGTGGCCTGGCCTTCTCGGTCCTGCAGTCGCTCGTCGCCCCGGCACTCGCGACGATCGGGAAAGACCTCGGCGCCTCGACCGCCGATGTCAGCTGGATCCTGACGGCGTATCTGCTGTCGGCATCCGTGTTGACGCCCATCCTGGGACGTCTCGGCGATATGGTCGGCAAGCGCCGGATCATGATCGTCGTGCTCGCCCTGCTCCTCGCGGGCACCGTATTGGCGGCGCTCGCCCCCAACCTGGGTGTCCTGATCGTGGCCCGCGTGCTGCAGGGTGCGGCCGGTGCGGTGATGCCGCTTTCGATCGGCATCGTGCGCGATGAACTTCCGCACGAGAAGGTCGGGGTGACCATCGGGTTGCTGTCGGCGATCTTCGGCGTCGGTGCCGGGGTCGGCATCGTCGCCGCGGGACCCATTGTGGAGAACCTGTCCTGGCCGTGGCTGTTCTGGCTGCCGGGAATCCTCGTCGTCATCGCCCTGCTCGGTGTCATCTTCGGGATGCCGGAGTCACCGGTCAAGCGACCCGGCCACCTCGACGTGCTCGGTGCTGTCATCCTGACGGTCGGCCTCGTTTCGCTTCTCCTGGCGATCAGCAAGGGACAGTCCTGGGGCTGGGACTCCGGCAGCACGATCGGCCTCCTGGCCCTCGGCGCCCTCGCCCTCGTCGTGTTCGTGTTCGTCGAGCTGCGGGTGAAGGAACCCCTGATCGACATGCGCCTGTTCAAGATCCGCGGCGTGTGGACGGCGAACGTGGTGGGACTCGTCTTCGGTTTCGCCATGTTCGGCACCTTCGTCCTCGTGCCGACGCTGCTCCAGCTGCCGACCGTGACGGGCTACGGCTTCGGCGAGTCGGTGTCCTCTGCCGGCCTGTTCCTGCTCCCCACCGTGCTCATGATGGTGGTCTTCGGTCCCGTCGCCGGCATCCTCGTGCGCAAGATCGGCCCGAAGCCGCCGATGGTCTTCGGCGCCCTCTTCGTGACCGCCGCATTCGTGATTCCCGCACTCAACCACGCCGAACTCTGGCAGGTCGTCGTGTCGGGCCTGCTCACCGGTGCCGGCATCGGCCTGGCCTTCGCAGCGATGTCCAACGCGATCATCGAGAGCGTGCCGATCCACCAGACCGGAGAGGCGAGCAGCGTCAACACGATTGCGCGCACCATCGGCAGCAGCATCGGCACAGCCGTGATCGCCGCGTTGATCACGTCGCACAGCACCTCGCAGGGCCTGCCCCTGGACGACGCCTTCACGATCGGCTTCTGGGTCTGTGCCGCCGTGGCCGTTGTCGCGATCATCGCAGCGCTCGCAGCGCCGTCGATGAGCAAGCGCCGCGAGCAGGCACTCGCCCTCGGCGTCGAAGACCTCGACTGAACGCAGTGCCCGGACCGGGACCCCTCGGGGACCCGGTCCCTTCGGCTGTCGGAGAGAGCTCAGTCGCAGGGATCGACCGTGCGTTCGCCGGTCAGTGCGGCCACGGGAACGGCGCAGGTGTCGCCCTTCCACGCTTCGATTCCTTCCCGGACCGCGAAGCCGGCGATGAACAGCGCCGCGAGCGAGTCCGCCCACGCCCAGCCGAGCAGGGTATTCAGTAACAGCCCGATCAGAAGAGCGGCCGAGAGGTAGGCGCAGATCAGGGTCTGCTTGGAATCAGCCACGGCTGAAACCGAGCCGAGTTCGGTCCCGGTGCGACGTTCCCACCAGCTCAGGAACGGCATCACGAGCAGGCTGGCCATGGCGAGCCCGATGCCGACCGGGCTGTGCACGGCCTCCCGGACTCCGAAGAGGGACAGGGTGGCGTCGACACTCACGTAGGCGGCGAGCCCGAAGAACGAGAAAGCGATGACCCGCAGGGCGACCCGTTCGCGCTTCTCCGGATCGGGTGCGGAGAACTGCCACGCGATCGCGGCGGCGGACAGGACCTCCACGATGGAATCGAGGCCGAACCCGATCAGCGCGGCCGAGGTGGCGACGGTTCCGGCGGCGAGGGCGATGATGGCCTCGACCACGTTGTAGCTGATCGTGATAGCGACGATCCAGCGGATCCGGCGCTGCAGGACTCCTCTGCGCCGGGGATCCAGGCCGCGCGACGGCGCACCCGTCTCTGGCTTCATGCTCGGGTATCGCGGCAGAATGGAACACGACTCAGCATTCCCTGACTGTATCGCAGAGCATGACGCGTCGGTGAGGAAGCAACATTCGGATGATCGTGACGATTCGCCTTCGGGGTACGTCCTATTAGTGACTGTTCCCAATTCCGATCCGGCGAACAGTCCACGCCTGCCCCCTCTCTACGGTGGAGGGCGTTTGAATCGTCCCGCCGGCCTGCCGGCGCGACTCGATCGCAGTACTGGAACGAGGCTTCATGCTCCCCTCCACCCTTGCCCGTGCGGCCCTGTCGGCCCGCGGCCCGGTCAGCGAGCGGCTCCTCGCCGCGCTCTCCGAGTCCACTGAAACGGGAGGGTCCGGCCTGGCCGGGTTCGAGGCGCTGGCCGCACGTGCCCTCGGCCGAGTCCCGGACATCCTGGTCGACGAGGACCTGCAGCTGACTCTGTTCCTGCTGTACCGCCTGCACTACGACGGTGTCGTGCCGGGCGACGACGAGTGGGAATGGCATCCCGCCCTCCTGGCTGCACGTGTCGTCCTCGAGCGCGGTTTCGAGGCCGCATTGCGGGCCTCGGCGCCGCAGCCTCCGATTCCCGCGGCGACCCGCGACGACGTCGCCCGTGCACTCTTCACCCTGACCGGGCACGAGCACAACCCAGGCCTGGCACTCTACGTGGCGCGCGCGGCCACCGGGCAGCAGGCCGTCGAGTTCCTCGTCCACCGCTCGGTCTACGCGCTCAGAGAGGCGGATCCGTAAGCCTGGGGAATCCCGCGCCTGGCCGGCCGGTCCAAGTCGGCACTCATCGAAATCCTTGCCGGTGAATACGGCGGCGGCCGGGTCGAGCGGATGCATTCGGTCCTTTTCGCGGATGCCCTGAGGGCGGCGGGGCTCGAGGGAGACTACGTCGCATCCGTCGACGCGGTGCCGGCTGTCACGCTCGCTTCCGTCAACGCGATTTCGATGTTCGGGCTCAACCGGCGCCTGCGTGGCGCGCTCGTCGGGCACCTGGCCGCGTTCGAGATGACGTCGGCGATTCCCAGCCGCTTGTACTCCGATGGATTCCAGCGCCTCGGTTTCGACGACAGTGTGGCCCGGTACTTCGATGTGCACGTCGAAGCCGGCTTCGCGCGTGAACAATCGGCCTGCCGGGCCCTCGCCGGTTCGCTCGCCGAAGATGACCCGGAGGCGGTCGGCGACATCATGTTCGGAGCGAGCGTGTTCCTGACTCTTGATGACCGTCAGTCGGCGCATCTGCTCGGCAGCTGGGCGGGCGGCTATCCCTCACTGCGAGCGGAGCGGAGCAGCCGGTAGACACGGCATGCTCAGGCAGCAGCGGTGCGGCGGGCGCCGGCGGCCCGGTTGATCGACCAGGTCACGACGACGCCCACCAGGATCATGGTGGCCAGGCCGAGGCCGGAATAACCGACGGCGCCGAGCACCAGACCGGCCAGGGCGCCGCCGAGGGCGCCGGCCGCGTTCATCGACAGGTCGGAGAAGCCCTGCAGGGCCGCCCGGTCATTCAGCCCGACCGCCTCGCCGATGAGGGCTGAGCCCGCGACGACGGATGCCGACCAGCCGAGGCCGAGCAGGATCAGGCCAGCGGTCATGGCGGTGCTCGAGTCTCCCGCGAGCCAGAAAAGCGTGAGCGACGACAACAGCAGGGCCTGGCCGGCGAGGATGACGGGCATCCGTCCTACCCGGTCGGCCAGCCAGCCGAACACGGGGGAGAAGGCGTACATGCCGGCGACGTGGAGGCTGATCGTGAGCCCCACGACGGTGAGGGTGGCGCCGTGCTCGCGCAGGTGCACCGGAGCCATGGACATCAGGGCGACCATCGTGGCGTGGCTCAGGGCGATCACCGCGACGGCATAGCGCGCGGAAGGGGTGGAGCGCAGGATGTCCAGGCCGCCGCGTGGGCGCGGCGCGGCGGAATCCGTCCCCCGGGACCTGAGCGCCGTCAGCAGTGGGTCGGGCCGGAGCCCGACCGTGTACACGATCGCCGCGCCCACCGTGGCGAGCAGGGAGAACGCGAAGGCACCCGTCATCGGGGGCAGGCCGAGGAAGGCGCCGACGACCTCGCCGGGGCCGAACAGGTTCGGTCCGAGAACGGCGCCGATCGTCGTGGACCAGACCACAATCGACAGATCGCGGGCCCGGAAGGCCTGGCTCGCCAGGTCTGTGGCGGCGAATCGGGCCTGCAGGTTGGCGGCCGATCCGGCGCCGAGCATCATCAATGCCAGGAGCAGGAGAGCGAAGACGTTGACGGAGACCGCGGTGATCGCAAGCACGGCGCCGGCGCCGGCAACGAGCGAACCGGTCGCAAGGGAAAGTCGCCGCCCCCTGGCCTGGGCGAGCCGGGCGAGGGGCACGGCGACGAGGGCCGCGCCGAGAGTGCTCATCGTGGCGGCCATGCCCGACCAGGAGCTCGACCCGGAGAGCTGAGCCGCCAGAAGGGCACCGAGGGAGAGTGTCGCCCCCATGCCTATTCCGCCGAGAATCTGCCCCGCGACGAGTACGCCGACGACCTTGCGCTGCAGCGGTCCGTGGGCGGGTTGCCCGGCCAGCGAGGTCTCGGCGGCTGACGGTTCGTTGGACACAGGTGCCTTCCGTTCGTTGCTGATTCCGGCATACCCATAGGGGTATCGATGACAGGCTATCGCTTCAGCGGAGCCATTTCGCGCGAACCTGGACATCGGCATCCTCGTAGCCGAGGCGATCATAGAAGGACAGTACTGCCGCATTGGCCGAGCGGACCATCAGCTGCAGCTTCACGACGCCACGTTCCCGGAGCCAATCCTCCGCGGCGACCATCAGTCGCCGTCCGAGTCCGGTACCGCGGTGGGTGTCGTCGACGGCGAGGTAGTACACCCAGCCTCGGTGGCCGTCGTGGCCGACCATCACGGTTCCGACGAGGGTCTTCCCGTCGAACAGCCCGAGCACGGTCGATGTCTCCCCGGCCAGCGCGCGCAGCAGGTCGAGCTCGGGCGGGTTCCAGGGTCGGGTGAGTCCGGCCTGGTCCCAGAGCGCGGATGCGCTACCGAGGTCCGCCGGAGTCAGATCGGCTATGTGCATGACCCGATTCTTCCACTTCCGGTCGGAGGCTCTTTCGGAGCGCGACAGATGGCGGTTGAATGTCCGCGACAGCCGCTGTGTCACCCAGCCACCGTGCGATGCGGGAGGAACCGATGCTCGAGCATGCGCCGCGCCGAAGCGCCAGGATCGCCGAGGAGATCCGCGGCGAGATGGGGTACCAGGGCCGGACCCTGAAGGAGCTGTCGGCGGCGACCGGAATCTCGATGGCCATTCTGCGTCGACGGCTCACCGGGGAGAAATCGTTCTACGTCGAGGAACTCGAGCGGATCTGTCGCTACCTGAACATCTCCGTGATCGACCTCATCGAACGCACCGAGCTGTAGCCGGCAGCCGGCCGTCGCCGGCGCTGCGGTTACGCGCCGTGGTTACGCCCGCGGCTTGAACGGGTCGGTGATGTCGGCCACGGTTGCGCCGTAAGCGTCGATCAGGGCGTCGGCGTCGACGAATGCGGAGTAACCATGCTCGCCCGCGCCCATCGCGACCCGGTTGCCGCGCAGGCGTTCGTCGGCGAAGACGGGCCAGGGGGTCGTGCTGCCGAGCGGGGTGATGGTGCCGCGGGAGTAGCCGGTCGCCGCCAGGGCGACGTCCTCGTGCGGGAGCGAGAGCTTGTTCACGCCGACGAGTGCGCGCAGCTTCGCCCAGCTGATCTGCCGGTCGCCGGGCACGAGCGCAAAGAGATAGTCGCCGTCATGCCGCTTGACGACGAGCGACTTGACGATGCCGGACGGGTCGATCCCGAGGAGCCGTGCGGCGCTTTCGAGGCTGTCGGCCGCGGGCCGGGGGACGATGTCGATGTCGAGTCCGCGGGCGCGGGCATCCGCCGCCACCCGCTCACGCCCCGTTTCAGTCATGGGGCGAGTCAACCACATGCGGGGTCTGAGCGGTCGGCGACCCCGCCCGGCTCAGTGACCGCCGAGCAGCCGGAGCACCCGGTCGTACGCGCCGTCGGCCTCAGCGAACCGCAGGAACTTCACGTTCTCCACCGTGACCTGCTCGACGTCGGGTTCGGCCTCGAGTATGCCCATAACCTCCGACAGGAAGTCGTCCAGCGGCATGGCCTGCTCGCTGTTCTCCTGGTTCAGGAGCGTCGTGCGGACGGCGGGGGGAATCAGCTCGAGCACCTGCACCGAGGTGCCGGACAGCTGCACGCGCAGGCTTTCGGTCAAGGAGTGGATGGCGGCCTTGGTCGCGTTGTACGTCGGCGTCATCGGCAGCGGAACGAACGCCAGTCCCGAGGACACGTTCATGATGACCGCGTCGGGCTGTCCGATCAGGAACGGCGTGAACGCGCTCAGCATCCGCAGCGGCCCGAGCAGGTTCGTCGTGACCGTCGCTTCTGCGGTCGCCAGAAACCCGGAATCGAGCAGGTTCTCGGGGAGCATGATGCCGGCCATGTTGACCAACACATTGAGCTCGGGGTGCTCGGCGGTCACGGTGCGGAATGCACTCGCTATCGAGTCCGGGTCCGTGACATCGAGAACGAGAGACTCGATGCCGTCGTTCTCGGCGACGATCGCGTCGAGGAGTTCCTGTCGGCGCCCGGCGACGATCACCGTGTTCCCGGCCTGGTGGAAGCGCAGCGCGAGGCCGTGCCCGATGCCGGACGTGCCGCCGGTGATCAGAATGGTGTTGCCTGTGGTCTTCATGGTGTCGCTTTCTCTCATGCGCTCGTCGACGGTGTCGACGGTGCCGGGTGTCAGTTGTCGCGCGGCGTGCGCCGCCGGTGACGGATGCGCGGTGTTACGACTCTGCCGCCTCCTGTCCGCCGGCGGGAGAGGAGCCCTTGTCCACGGACCGGCGATCCCTGTCACCGGTCGCGTTAAGCGGTGATGATGGGGAGATGGACGTACGAGGAATGGACAGACCGGGGCTGGCCGATTTCCTGCGCAAGCGCCGCGAGCTGCTGCAGCCGGAAGATGTCGGTCTCATGAAGGGACCGCGGCGGCGGGCCACCGGCCTGCGGCGGGAGGAAATCGCGAATCTCGCCGGCATGTCCGTTGACTATTACGCCCGGCTGGAACAGCAGCGTGGCCCCCAGCCATCCGACCAGATGCTGGCCGCCATCGCCCGAGGACTCCGCCTGAGCCTCGACGAACGCGACCACCTCTTCCGGCTGGCCGGTCACACGGCGCCCCCGCGGATCCGGCGGACCGACCACATCAGCCCGGCCCTCCTGCGCGTGCTCGACAGGCTCGACGACACTCCCGCCCTCGTGCTGTCCGACCTCGCAGACACCCTGGTGCAGAACCGGCTCGCCACCGCACTTCTCGGGGACCAGACCCGCCATTCCGGCCTGGCCAGGAGCGCCTTCTACCGGTGGTTCACCGATCCCGACGAGCGCCGGTACTACCCGGAGGCCGCCCATGCCCACCAGGGCCGGATCCAGGCCGCAGGTCTCCGGCTGGCGTTGACGGCCGGCGGCCCCGACCACCGGGCCGAACAGATCGTGGCGCGGCTGCTGCACCTCAGCCCGGAGTTCGCGGCCCTGTGGGACCAGCACGAAGTCGCCGCACGCTTCGACGACCACAAGACCATCGTGCATCCCGAGCTCGGCGAGATCGAGCTCGACTGCCAGGCGCTGTTCACCGAGAACCAGGCTCAGACTCTCCTGGTGCTGACGGCCGCGCCCGGCACCCCCGGCTACGACAAGCTGCAACTACTCGCGGTGCTCGGCCAGCAACGATTCGCTCCCGATCCGTCGGCCGCAGCGGGTGCCTAGCCCAGCCGGGGTCAGCCGAGCCGGTCGAGGTAGCGGAGGATGATGCCCTCGCGGAGGGCCCAGGGCGAGACCTCGAGTTCGTCCACCTTCAGGGCGGCCATCGCTGCCTGGAGCACGATCCCGCCCGCCACGATCTGGAATGTGCGGTTGGCGGTGATACCGGGC
>NZ_JASJVF010000010.1:0-32823 GCF_035019805.1 Cryobacterium sp. 10I1 | reverse complement strand
AGTTAGAAACCTAGACGGAGAGCGGCGTGCACTCGTTAAGGCGCTCGGAAACCACCCACGGTAACGTCAGGAGAGCCCGAAATGTTGCTTATAGTGTCCGCAACACAATCGAGGCCGACCCAATTTGAGGAAGCGCAGTTGAGCCCAGTGGCACTGAGTCCCGACACAACCGCGAGCGGCTCCGCGACCGGGAGGAGCCACGGAACGGCAAGGCCTGTTGCGCCAAACGTAACTGAGACACGCGAAAGCTCCAGTGATGCTTCCTTGAAATTCGACGGCTCAACGTGAACTAATTCGCCATCCCAGTGCTGAGGTTGGCGAACAACCACCGTGGAATGTGTCGGTGCCGTCCAAATTCATTGCCGACGCTTCCATCGGCGCTTGTTTCGCCTGGCCGCGGACAACGGACGCCGACCGAAATGCAACTTTTCCAACGCTTCCTCCTCGGGCCCGAGGGGAACCCACTCAAACTGCCATTCTCGAGCGCGGTCCTCAAGATAGCTGCCGTCATCGATGAACACTTCACCGGGCGCCGTAGGGCTCGGGGACGGGCTTATGACCATCACCCACCAGTCGTCGACGAACTCAGGATAAATGTAGGCGTACCTGCCAGCCCAAGGACCGGCGGTGATCCGCGCAACGCGTCCTTGAAGTCCCCAGAATTCTTCCCCTAGCCACATGCCTAGACCGGATCTGCCGGATAGTCGTACGCGTTGCTCACTCCGCCTTCGACCGGGTCAACACTCAGGAACCGTCCGAGCGCTGGGACGAACTGTCGTGCGCCCATCTCGATGGTGGCGATGGTTCCAGCGTGCTCGGTGAGTTTGCCGGCTCCTCCGACCCAGCCCAGGGCAGCGTCGACTCCCGGGAGGATGTCGGGGAACGTGTCGTCGGCGGCAGTGGTGCCGATCCGCCGGTTCGGCATTTGGTTCATTGCAGCAAGCCCGATAGATTGGCGGCCTGTTGCGACCAAGTATTGAATGCCAGCCCAGCGTCCACGCCCGCCGCGACGCCGAGATTCGCTTGACTAACACTTGCTTGCTGCTGAAGGTATACAAAGCCGTTGCGCGAAGAGGCAAGGTCGTCGTACTCACTCGCTGCCTCGACCCGATGCTCGCTAACGGTAATGGGATCCCATTCCCATAGAACATCTCTGATTTCGGTCCAGACCCGACTCGACATCATCGTCACCTCTGCCCTGCTCGAGCTCTCCCCAGCGGTTGACACTCACCTAGTCTCGGTCAAAGTAAACGTTCTCTTCGGTGAACACCGACGAGCCGGCAACAATAAACGGCTCCTCTTCAAATTCATCGACAATGCTCGGCGACTCTGATGCTTGCGCGATGACGCGAATGACTGATCCGATAGCGTCCAACCCGGACATATCCGTTAGTGAATGCCACCCGCGCACGTGGGCGAATTCATAGAGCGCGGTTCCGAGACTTTCGACTCGCGATGCTGCCTGAGTTCGTCGGCTCTCTTCGCACAGCGCACCGAGGAGTTCGTCTCGTCCAGCAGCGATCACGTTGGCCTCGTGGACTACACGGTAGTCCGACCGTTGAAGCACGCTAATGATCTGTCCGTCGTCCGTGACAGCGGCCATGTCGTCCTCCTCTTCGTCGTCGTCCTCGTCCTCGTCCTCAAATTCGTGGAACAAGGCAAACGGGCCGCTTGTGCCGGTCAGCTCAAAATGAGCTTCCGCATATTTCAGCCCCGCGGCCGCTACGGCCTCAAACCATCCGTCGGGAAACGTTGAGGACTCGTTGTCGATGGATTCGTTTAGGGCCGCATTGTGTTGTGAGAGCGTCTCCACCAAGTGCCGCGTGGCCGTCTGTAGCGCATCGAGCGCTGCCGGAGTCCACTGCTCATTGTCATCGTCGTCATGATCATTTTCGTCCACGATAGTCACACGTAACCTGCCCTTTCGGGTCAATTTGATTGAACGATCAGTCTTTCCTCGACGCTAATGCCACCGATAGTGCCGGGCGTGTGTCGTGTGTCATTTATCGCTCTTGCCCGTATTCGTAGCGACGTCCTAGCTGGCGTTGGTCAGACACGCGCCGCGAGTGTAAATCACGCTGCGTTTCCTCAACTTTTCTTCGTAGTCTCGTCCGTCGCCATGTCACGCAGAGCAAACCTATCGCCACGCTCGGCCGCAAGCCGCAGAAAACGGTCGGCCTCATCTACTTTCTCGGCGTCCCTCAGAAGCCTGGACAAGTTGTATGACGCATTTCTGTCTCCAAGTTCAGACGCGGTGCGAAGGATGCTCTCGGCTTTCTCAATCTCGCCGCGACGTTCGAGGAGGTTCGCATACGGAATCATGCTGTCCAGTTCCCCCGCCTCAATTCCCGCAGAGTAGAGCGCTTCGGCGCCGTCCAAATCTCCCTGAGAAAGCACCACTTCGGCAAGATCAGCTCGAGCCGTGGGGTAGGAATTTGCACCCCGACGGAGCAGCGGCTCCGCGATATCAACATGTCCCAAACTCAATTCCCATGTTCCGAGCATTCCAGCAGCTGCATCGCCAGCTTCACCTTCGTGTTGCATGACGACGCGGAGTAGGTCCGAAGCTTCGTCGGTCGCCCCCTGCTGGCGAAGATGCCACGCCAAATTTACTCGTGCACGCTGGTCGCCCAGCTCGACCAGGTGGCGATAAATATCAATTGCCCGATCAACACCCCCCTGGTCTTCAAGGACCTGAGCGAGACTCAGCCCGCTGTCTCGGTCACCAGCTTGCCAACCGCGCTCGTAAGCGCGGATCGCCTGTTGTACATCTCCCGTGGCTAAGAAACTGTTGCCCAAATTGAGAGCGGCCCAACTCTCACCGTCCTTGACCGCGCGCTCGAAGAGCCGAATGGCCTCCGTGTGATCACCGCGATCTGCGGCATCGTTGCCACGCTCCACCAGATCTTTGTCTGAGTTATCCGTCACTGCTTGCCACCTCCTACTTTGGGTCTTTTCGTTTGTTGGGGTTGTTGAATTTTTTCGCCCCGCCGTGCCCGTCGCGCTTTGTATGCCTGTCTGAACCACTCTTGCCATTCTTGGTGGTGTCATGACCTTTAGAATTTGCGGCTGCCCGCGGCGCCTTCGGCTTGTGCCCCATTGTCATGACGTTTGCGCGTTGTGCGTTTTCAACCGCAAGGCTGCCGAGGTAGACGGCTCCAACAACAACGACTGCGGCAAGGACCACCCAACCCACGGGATTCCAGAAATCAGCTCCGCCAAATACTGCCATAGCAACTAGAACTTCGACGAAATTCCCTGTGAGGTCGAAATTGTTGATGGGGTCCGTTGGGCACACGTAGTCGTTGGCGTTGCCGCCCTCGACCGGGTCAACACTCAGGAAGCGTCCGAGGGCGGCGACGTACTGTCGTGCGCCCATTTCGATGGTGGCGATGGTTCCGGCGTGTTCGGTGAGTTTGCCGGCGCCTCCGACCCAGCCCAGGGCGACGTTGACTCCCGGGAGGTTGTCGGGGAAGGTGTCGTCCGCGGCAGTGGTGCCGATCAGCCCCGTGAGGGTGTCGATGGATTGCCCGAACGGGTCGTAGCGGTACGCTGCGGTCCTGGTGCCGCTTTCGTCGGCAGTGACCGCGACATCCCCGTGAATGTTGGGGTAGGACCACACCTGGGTTCCGTCCGTGCGGGCGGCCACGCTCGCGCCACCCGGCAGTGAGCGTGTGGTTTGCACGGGGACGCCCGTGCCGCCCAGGATGATGCTCGCTCCATTGGCTGTGGCGGTTTGCTCTCACAATCGTGCAAGAAACCTTCTCCACCATTTAACCCTCGGTGCCAAAGGGTCGGGTTTCACAGGTTTGGGACCCAAGGGGCGCCAACCGAAATGCTGGCGTTCAATCTCTTCCTCTGCGGGTCCCAGAGCAATCCATTCGAATTGCCATTCTTCTGCGCAAGTCTCCAGGTACTGACTGCCGTTTGTGTAAAAATCCCCCGGTACGCCTGGCGTAGGCGGGGGGTCGATGACCATCACCCACAAGTCATGCGCAAATTCAGGATAAACGAAAGCGTATCGACCGGCCCAAGGACCGCCATGCAGTCGGGCGATGCGCCCTTGCTCTCTCCAAAATTCTTCTCCGAGCCACATAAAGACGACCTTAGTGATTGATGTGGAAAACGAGGTAGCCTTGGTGGCCCTTAATGCCCCTAGAAATGTCCGAAGAGACGCCAAATCTACCTTTCGATGCCGCACCGCGGTACCCGCGCGTGCCGTTTTGAATGTATCTAGCACCGTTTCTCGCAAAGTCAGCAACGGCTGATTTCTGCCACGAACGTGTGTACAAGCGGCCTGCGATGGCGGCGACCGGGCGCGAAGCCGAAACAGCTTCAACCGCGCCCTCTGTTCCCTTCAGATAGGCGGTCGCTTTCAGAAGCACGCTCCCAACCTTGAAGGCTCCAGCGCCCGGAATAAATAGGGAGGCGATGGTCAAATTCGCCTCTCGCTCCCACTCCTCCGAGGTCGTACGTGCGTAGGGCGAGCAATAAGCGTTCCAGCTTCCACACACTTCCGCGTTGCCCGTCAGATCAAATCCGTTGATCGGGTCAAGCGGGTATGAGTAGTCATTGGCACCCCCACCCTCGACCGGGTCGACGGAGAGGAAGCGTCCCAGGGCGGCGACATACTGTCGTGCGCCCATTTCGATGGTGGCGATGGTTCCGGCGTGCTCGGTGAGTTTGCCGGCGCCTCCGACCCAGCCCAGGGCGGCGTTGACTCCCGGGAGGTTGTCGGGGAACGTGTCGTCGGCGGCAGTGGTGCCGATCAGCCCCGTGAGTGGGTCGATTGATTGCCCGAACGGGTCATAACGGTACGTTGCGGTCCTGGTCCCGGTTTCGTCGGCAGTGACCGCGACATCCCCGTGGATGTTGGGGTAGGACCACACCTGGGTTCCGTCCGGGCGGGCGGCCACGCTCGCGCCACCGGGCAGTGAGCGTGTGGTCTGCACTGGAATGCCCGTACCGCCCAGGATGATGCTCGCTCCGTTGGCTGTGGCGGCGAAACGTATCGTGGTTGCGGGGCCGGTGGGGGGTGTTTCGGTGCGTTGGATGATCTGTCCGCCCGCGTCCCGGATGTAAGCGAGGACCGTGCCATCGGTGAGGGTGGTGCGGACGTGCCGGTCTGCGATGTCGTAGGCCAGTGTCTGGTCGGCCAGTTTGGTGGTGTTGCCGTGGGAGTCGTAGCCGATGCCAGACGGTGGCACACCGGCGCCGACGGGGTAGACGGTCGCGGTGGGCCCCACGACACCGCTGGACGTCAGCCGGTCGGCCTGGTCGTAGCAGTAGGTGGTGGTTCGTGTTCCGGCCGTGCTTTGGTCGGAGCTGGCCGTCCGGTTGCCGTTTCTGCCCGCTCCCGTATTGAGGCCGCAGGACCCGGTGTTGGCGTATTGGTAGGTCAGTGTGTGGCCGGGGAGGGTGGCCGTGATCAGTCTTCCGGCAGCGTCGAATGCGTAGGTCGAGCTGACAGTGGTCCCGTCGGTGACGGTGTTCGCGACGATCCTTCCGGATTGGGAGCGGTTGACCTGGTCGGTGTAGCTGGTTTGTGCGGCAAATGCCCACGTCTGACCCGTGAGGGCCCCGGTCGCTGCGCGCTCGATGGCGGACAGGCTGGACCCGTTGGAGTAGGCGGCCGTGCTCAATCTCCCATACGTGTCGTAGGCGGGGTCGGCGAGCAATGTCCCGTCGACGGTGACCGTTTCGGCCTGACCGCTGATGTTGAAAGTTAGCACCGTCGTCGACGGGGCCTGACCGGGCACGGTGAACTGGGATGTGGTGCTCTGCCCGAGGAGGTTGTACGTGGCGGTGGTCACAACTCCCCACACGTCGGTGGATTGCACAACACGTCCGAGCAAGTCCGTGGTTGTGGTTGACGTCCCGGCGGGGTCGGTGATCGTGCTGGTCAGCGGGTCGGCCGGAAGAACACCGTTAGCCGCGGCGTAGTTGCGGGTCACTGTGCGCCCTGCGACACCGTTGTAGTCCGGGAACACAGTCGTGACGGGGCGGCCCCGGGCGTCATAGGCGGTACACGTCCACGCGCTGTCGCCGGTGCGTTTGGTTCCCACGGTGCGCCCGAACAGGTCAGAGACGAACTGGGTGGTCACCCGGGATCCGTCGCTGGCGGGAGGCTGAATGGTCTGTTTCAGGGCCCCGTACTGGCGTGCGCCCGCGTCCACTCCGCAGACCGGGCTTGTGGTCGACCAGGCTGCACCCACGGTTTCATCGTCGGAGTAGTACACGGATTGGGTTCCGGCGGCGCTCACGCTGGCGCCGGCGTCTACCCCGGCGGGCAGCATTCGTGACGTGCGGCGAAGATTGCTGTCGAAGCCGGTGGTGGTGCGAAGTTTCAGGCCGGCCGGGTCAAGGGTTGACGCAGTCGCAAGTCCGAGCCAGGGTGTCGCGTATTCCGTGGCCGTCGTGAGCGCGGGCACGTTCTGGTTCGTGACGCCCGCCGGGGCGCCGGTACCGACGGAGTCGTCAGTGCTCGTGCCCGTGGTCAGGTTGTACGCGGGCTTCAGCGCGGTGCCGGGAACTTTGACGTAGGCGGTGTCACCGGGCTTCTGCCAAATCAGGCTCAGCGCGGATGCTGAGGTGAGTTGGAAGTACTGCACGCGGATGCGCACGGTCTGTCCGGGCGTGGTCGCGGTGAAGGTTCCCGGCGCGGAGGGCAACCAGCTTGACGGGTGCCAGAAGTCGATGATGAGGTTGTCGTCAATGAAGACTTTCGTGCCGTCATCGGAGTACGTTTCCAACGAGTACTGGCCGGCTGTGGGGAACGTGATGGTGCCGGTGAGCTGCACCGACCAGTTGGTGGCCGGGATGCCCGTGACGGGTGGGAGGCCTGCCCAGTCTTTGTCGATCATGCCGTCGGTCACCGTCGAGATCCCCAGCGTCAGGGCTTTCGGCATGCCAGTGAGCGTGGCGTTGTCGTACCAGGCGGCCGAGAGTCCGTTCATGCCCTCGTCGTACTTGGTCGCCGAGTGACCGGGGGTGATGGCACAGCCTGCCACCGGCTTGAAGTCGCTGCCAAAACAGGTCGCGGGCGCTGGCCCGTACGTGTCCGTGGGACGGTTCAAGCTGTCGTACAGAGTCGTGGACGTGACGCCGACCGGATCCGTGGTCGAGAGGATCTGGTCCTTGCTGTTCCACTTCGCGGTGCTCGTGAGGCCGGCCGGTGAGGTGTCGGTCAGGGTCCGCCAGGCGTCGTCGTAGGTGACGGTGCGGGCATGTCCGTTCGGAAGAGTGCCCCAGGTTCCCTGACCTGCCACGTCGACCGTCGCCGTACGGGTGGCCGGGTTGTTCGTATACTGATGCCAGGGTTGCGCGGTCGCGGTGACCCCGTCCGGCGCGGCAGCTGTCACCTTGGCCGCACGTCCACCGGCGTCGTAGGCGATGGTGGTGCGGTTCTGATCCGATGCGGTCCGTCCAGGGACCCGCGCCCAGTCCGTCTGGAGGGGGTCGCGGACGCCAGTGACCCGCCGCAAGGTGTCGTAGCTGAAGGATGTTTCCTCAGCGCCCGGGTCCACGATTCCGATGAGCTCGCCCGCCGCGTTATAAAACAGCCGGGTGGTATCGGGGTCTCCGGGTTTGTGGCCGGGGTAGACGATCCGGCAAAGCATCCCGGCGGGGGGCGCCGTGGCTCCGGCCACAGTGGGACAGGCGGTGTTGGAGGCGTCCGAGTCGGCGCCGGTCAACGGCCCGCTGGTGAGGTCTCCGCTGTAGAAGTACCAGATGTCCCGGGCGGGACCCGTACCAGCGAGCCGGTCGAAGGTGCGCTTGACGCGCCCGTCGGCCCGATACTCCACCCCGGGCGCCACAGGCTTGTTCACGTCCAAGGGCGACAGGGCTTGTTCGATTGCACCGTCGGTGCGGAAGACATACATCACACCGCTTCCATCGGTGAGGGTGACTTTGTTGTCGGCACCGACCGCGATGACGCCCGCTTCACCAGGCGGCGGCGAGTATCCACCGGCGGGGTTGCGCTTGTAGGAATGCGTACTGCCGGCGGCGTCGGTCACGGTGATCGAGCCCTCCTCAACCCGGGCGCGCGTGTACGTGCCTTGATCTCCGGCGAGAACGGTCGAGGTCGCCCAACCGTCGGGAAGAATCTGCGACTGCTTGGTCAACCAGGATGCCGGAACGAGGAACTGGTCGCCCTTAGCGTTCTGGGCCCAGAGTTCGATCCGGGCGGCACCAGCGTTCTCGAAGTAGTCCAGCCGTAGCGGGGCCGCTGTGCCATCAAAGGACAGGGCGGTGCCCCACTGCACGTCCGCGGGCGAGGTGTTGGTCCACTGGTCGACGACCGTCGTCCCCGCGATGAAGAGGCGGGCGCCGTCGTCCCGTTTCACCCCGAACGTGTACAGGGCACTCGGGTGCGGGTTACCGGCACTCGCCGGGTCAACCGGCGGTGTCACGAAGCCGGTCCATTTTGCCATGAACACGTCCGCGGGGATCCCGTCGCCGGGAGAACCCGTGCCCCAGTTGAAGTTCACCTGCGGGTCAGAGCGCACCAACAGGCGTTTCGCCACAGAAATGTCCCAGGTTTGCGCCTGGCCGACGGGCGGAGCCCCATCAAAGTACTCACCGGTCAACCCGAGGTTCGACGCCGACTGCGAGTTGTAGTTGAACATCACCCCCATCGCGCCTCCCGCCGTCGAGACAGTCGGAGACGGGAAGCTGAGCGATGCGTTCCCGGAAGCCAGATTCACGCTCACCGGGCCGGCTGAATCTGACGGGGAGGGCCCGCCCGCCCCAAGCCGCTTGTTCACGGTGAAGGACGACACCCAGGGGGTGCCGGATTCGGTGTACTGATCATGGGTCAGCACGGTCCACGAATATGCGGTTCCGTCCTGCAACGACCCGGTCGGCACGGTCCAACTCGGCGAGTTCACCCACCCGGAATTCAAAACGCCTCCCATCCTCGAGTCCGCTCCGGTGGCGACACGGAACCAATACTGGATGGGCCGATTCTCCGGATTCACTACAGGTGAAACTGTCAGCGTGGGCTCCGTAGACACCACAACGCTCTTGTCGGATGGCAGGGCGGTGTTCTTGTCCGCCAGCGGCGGTGTATTGACCGTGAAGCTCCAGGTCGCTGACCCGCGTTCCGAGGACACGCCCCACGCACCAGAATAGTCGTCGGTGACGTACCCCTTCCAGTAGTACGTGTGCCCGGGTAGCAAGAGCACCGCGGGAACTTGGAGGGTGTCCGACCCTTGGTAGCCGGTCGACCAGATCGGCGACACGTCCGGGTTGGGGTTCTCACTGAGCTTGAACCCGAACGAAAGCGTTGTGCCCTGCGCCGCCGTATACCCGCCCAGTTTGAATGTCGGCGTCAAACTGATGTTGGTGGCTCCGTTGCCTGGCGAGGGCGCCACCAAGGTTCCCGGGGTCGGGAACTCCTTCCACCAGACATATATCTGGTTGGTGTTGTACTGCTTGTACGTGAAAGCATTCGTTTCTTCGCCGGTGAAGGTCAGCCACATTGCGGTGGTCCCACCGGCAGTCCAGGAGGCCATGTTTTGCGTGAAGGTGTCGTTCTGTATGTTGCCGCCGCCGTTGGTGTAGTTCACCGCCCCCAGGTATGAGCCCAAGTTGTCGTACATGAAGTTGTTCGAGACGTAGAGCCCGCCGGTGCGCGAGGTCGTGGTGCTGTCTGAGGACTGCCCGCCCAGGCCAATCTGCGCGCCCAAAACCTGCTTGCCGGCGATGGACCCCCAGTCGTACAGGGCCATCGTCCGCCAGGTCCCGTTCGTGTTCGTGTTTCCGACCTGGATGCCGTAGTTGTGGTTGTACTGCCCGTTCGTCTTGTAGGAATGCGACTCGGATGCGCCTTGGTAGAGATCGGGATCGACCATCACGGGATACACCCGCTCCTTGTCGTTGAGCCAACTCCTGTCGACGGAGAGGTCCAGTCGCCACGCGTCGCCGTCCTGACGCACCGCGACAGCGACGTCACCCTGGGTGTTGGCGCGGTCGCCTTTGGTTCCGGCCGAGTCCCAGGCAATCGGCCGCGGAATCACCAGCTGCGTGACACCGGCTTCGTCGTTGAAGAGGATATCGCCATTCTTCGGGTCGACGAGCAGCCGCAGCCCGCCGGTATCGATCCGCCATCCCCACGAGACGCGTCCCGACGTCCCAGGACTCTTGGAGAGCTTGAACAGCTCCTTGACGCCCGACGGCCGCACCTGGTAAATGAGGTCCGTGTTCGGGAACACGCCCGGGTATACAGCCTTGTCCTTCTCTTTGGACGACGGGGACTGATCACGCTGCATCGATCCACTCGCGGCGTCCACAAGTGCGAACGAGACCTTCCGCCCGTTGTTCGTCACGCTCAGCAGCGAAGACTCGTCGGAGCGTTCGGCGAAGACCGGAGCCAGAGGATTCTGGGACACTTCGGCGCCACCCTTGCCCAGAAAGGCGAACGGCCCACGCCCGGACAAATCCGTCAGAACCGGCTTCCACGCCCCGTCGACCTTGACGTTCAAAGGCACGTCCGAGAATTCGGTCATCTTCGAGTCGCCAGGACCCTGATAGGTCCGTTCGAAACCACTTTCAGACAAGACCTTCGCCGTTGACTTGTCAAAGCCCTTGAAGTCAGCGGCCTTGAGTTTCTCAGCCGGAGCCGGGGCTGGCACGGGAGCGATATACGTACTATCCGCCGGGGGATTTGAGAAGTCGCCGACTTGGGGCGCCTCGGCCGGAGGAGCTTTCGGAGTGGCCGAACCGTCGGGGAGGAGGGGTTCCGGCGTCGAAACGGCCTTCGCCGCGGCCTTCACGCTGAGCGCGGAAGCGCTGGACGGCTGCACGACTCCGACAACGAGAATCGATGAAAGAACCAGTCCAAGTGCAATGTTCACGACACGACGAGCACGGATCATGGCTCCCCCAAACGCACGATGGCGTCCTCATCAACGCCACTGTGCGTTGCCTGAGGGGAGTAAACCACCCTTGCAATATCCTGTGAAGGGCCTGACCATCACCTGTGAATATGACAAATACTTATGTTAGTCGGGAAGGAAATAAAAAGCTGTTCAAAAGGCATTTCGGTGTCAGATGCGGAACGAGTGTGGCCCCTGAACTGGGGGACAATTCGGACACAGAGCCGCTTCACGAAAGGGGCCTCCGGGCCTGCCGTGGGGACGTGAAGACGATTGGAAAGCATGTCGCGAACGCCCACAGTGAGGAGCTGGTCGATATCCCAGCTGTCTCAAAATTTGCGACAGCTGGGAAGGAAGGCGGTCGAGTCGTTGAGCGCAGTAACGAGCTTTCGCTTGGACCTTACATGGCTCAAGCAGAAATTCGTGCTGCCTTTAGTTGCGTTCATCGGGGCTGTCGTGGCGGTATTCGCGCTGCACATGTAACCAACGCCCGTTGGGCTCCTCAAAGGATTCTCCCTGGCACAATTCGGTTGGTTCACCCTCGCCGAGACGAACCATGCCGCCGGTACAGTGCCGTGCTGGGCCGCGCAAAGTCATGGACCTTGCTCTCGCTCGTGCCCCCATTACCCACGCCGACTCCCTACGCCCCAAGCACCCCGTCAACAAGCTTCCCCAGCCGGGCAACGGCTTCAAACCCCTTGCGGCTCACCATGAATCCAATGAGCCGGTCCTTGTCGAGTCTGCCTACCGCCCGGAGCTCACGAAGGTCGTGGAGCGCATCGCGCTTGCCGGCTGCGTCGGCCCACCCGTTGTTGCCGTTCCAGAGGATTCGCTCGTAGAGCTTGGTCTCTGCCTCTCCGAGCGGAGCCTGCACCTCGCGCGTCGCCACGTTGAACGCCCCGTTCACTGCGGCCCAGCCATGAAGTGGCACGGTGGGGAACTCGACGACAACGACCTTGCTGACGCCATCGCTGGGAAGCGCTCGAGAAAGAAGTTTGAGGCTGGGGTGAAGCAGGACTACAACGCGCGCCTGGTTTCCGAGGCGCCCGGAAGACTTCTCTGTGACAAAGTCCACGCCTTTTAGTGAATCCGGGATCTGGTTCTTCACGGTGACGGCCACTTGAAGCGGGAGGCGTGCGTCTCGTGCAACGAGCCGGCCGAGTTCGGCGCCGGGGATGAAGTTGTTGACCTCGTCCGTCCAGGGAACAGAGAACAGCCTGTGGGCACGCGTGTCGACCTGTGTTGAATCCCGTGGAGTCATATTTCTGAGGCTATCCGGCAGCACCGACAGCGCCGTCGCGTGCGGCACGTGGTCCTGCTGCCAGGAGCACCTGTGGATAATTTAGGCCGAAGGGCTATCGCGTACATTCGCGCACGTCAGACACACGAGGAGTGCCTCGTGGTCGTGCATGGGCACGAACCAGTGACCACACACCGCCCGCACCGCGCTTCCCTCGAGTGACGCTTCGGTTAGTCCTGTGACCGGCGTGTAGTGAGCGATGGTCCCCATTCTCACTACACCGGGAAGATCTCCCGCAGCCAGGCGTCCCTCACTCCTGGTCTGGCGAGCACGTGCACTCGTCGTCTGGTCTACAAGCACTCGATACGATATGGCCTCACCGGCGAGGGGAGCCGCTGTCCATTCAAGCGTTTCAGGCTGCACGGACGCGAGAATCGTCCGGGTCGCAACGCTATTCAGGTGCGCGTATTTTCTTTCCATGGGAGCAATCGTCAGAATTGCCTCGGTTAATTGTTCGCCCGCCTCTTCGAGGGTCTCGATGGAAATGGACAGTTCCATGAGGACATCCAGCTCTGCTGCTGGTCGGAGGATTTTCAACGGACCGGCATTGGACGTATCCAGGGCATTCGCCAGCAGAATAAGCACGGAGAGGTGAAGTTGCATTTTCCAAGCGTCGAGCTGTGCAACCTTGCAGTCGACCACTTCCAAAGCCCGGTCTTCAGCCTGGGGAAGAAACGCATCGGAATTGCCAGCGCATTCATCTGCGAACCACGAGTAGAAATCTTCAGGCGAACCCGCTCTGTGATATCCCGCAGCCCCAAACCATACGGTTTGGGACCCATCCTCAATCAAAACAGTTGCCGCTCCCCGCCAACGGGACGAAAAGGTCTGCTTCCACCATGCCCGGTCGGACACCGCACTGATGGCTTCGCGGAGCGTGCTCGCGTCATCCGCACCAGAGAACTGGTCGTCAAACGCATGAATGATGGGATGCCTCAGTCGCGATATTGGAGGTAGTCGCCGAAGCATGTCTCCAATTTCGGAATCCTTGGCTTTGCCGGCTATTCGCCGTGCAACGACTCGGCGGAGCTCCACCGCATTCCTCAGGTCGGCCGGATCAATCCAGTCCTGCTTCAGGTCGTCACATATACATCGGAGGGTAACGCGTCGGGCTCTGCTCACTAGCCCAGCCTACGAGACCCCCAGCACAAAAAAGCTAGGACATCTCGTCGAGTGCGGCGTCCTCGGAGGCACTTCCCCCAGCGAAGGCCAGCGCCGTCTGGCTTTGCGCGTGGAACATCCGGCTTTGATAGGCAACTAGATCTCTACCAAGAATCCTCTTATCTCGCACCCCCACGACGAAAAAAGAAAGCGCGCCCGAATCGAGAACTTTGTATAGATGAGTTCGACTTAGCCCGAGAAAACGGGCAGCTTCGGATGGCGTGACCGAAGAACCCTCAGCGAGGACGAGGACATTTTCTCCTCTGCGCAATTCAGCGGCCATGGAATCGAGCGCACTCTTTAGCGTTCCGGAAGGAAGCTGATCTCGGGTGCTTTCGAGAGTTCTTAGCTGGTCGGCGGAAACGTCGGATACGGAGACCGTTGTCATTGTCGGATGCTCATTCCGGAAAGTGAATTTTGGATAGTTAGTTTTATATGGGCTAAGGACTAGAGCCTCGGCGGCGCAACGTGGTTGAAGAATTATCAACAAGATTTTCGGTGACGCATGTCACAAGTGTCACAGGTGCCACAACTGTTGTCAACTCGTCGACGCAGCGGTGAGGCCCACCACAAGTTCGTGAAAGACGCCCGACCTTCTCCAGAACTTGGGTAACCTCTCAAGACTGTGCCCCGTCGCTGCCAGCGGAGTGGCATTAACCGCGTATCCATTGGCGAGAAGGTAGGCATGTTAGCAATTGGGGCGTGCGAACGAGCTCTGCATGGCGTTGGTTCCAGCTATCACCTTGACCGTTGGCGTCTTTGGCAATCTCTACACAGAGTCGCTGAGAGATTCGCGACTCCGCAGACGCGAGGAAGTCGCTCGAGTCGATGGGCGCAAACGGATATTGGTGGACCGGACGGAGCGCACGATGTCCTCATAAAGCTCACGTCGGACCATGTGCGCGTGGAAGGCCAACGGCGCAAAATGCTCAGAGGTGACGTCTTAGCTCTCCCCGTTCCCCGTTTGGCTTCAACTTGGGATTCCGCGGCCCAGAGACAGCAAGTCCCCGGGGAGTACCCAGTCGTGACGAGAGTCACCTTTGGCGCACGGATTACCTGGACATCACCTCGAGGCCGACAGCAAGAAACCGAGGTCACCTCGTCCGTGTCAGCGCCTGACGGCAGGACCGTCTAACGCGGGTTACGTGGGGTCGGCTCGCCGGGCCCGAACGTACCAATTGGCCTCAGGTCGTCGGGCTGGCTTTCATCAGCTCTGGGCTCCTCCTCTCCGGCTCCATGTTCTTGCCAGGAATTGACCCATTTCTTCGAGCGGCAGGCGCAACCACAGCAGGCCTGTTCATAGGCGGCGGCCTCCAGCTGAAACCCTTGACCTTCATTCGTAAGGCGGTGTCTCACCCCAACCCCAAGCTTGGGTGGATTCTCGTCGCGGCATCTCTGGCACTGGCGACTGGTTTTGGCGTCCTTCTCGTGTTCCGTCAGTGGACGAATGACTGGGTACCCCTCGGGTTCCTTATCTTGGGTCTGGCAGTTTGCGCGCTCGGCTCGGGTCTTGGGAATCTATATCCCGGGGGCAACAAGCACCCTGAAGTATTTCTGCTGCCTGTGGGATTCAACGGCCTCCTCCTGTTCGAGACCGGACTTCACACGGATGCGAGCTCATCCCCGCTGACAGTGATGGTCTTTGTCCCAGCATTGGTCGTTTCAGTTGTGCTCACGGTTTGGGCGTTTCAAATTCGCGGAGCAGCAACCGCCGAATATGCCAAGGCGACGGAGGTCGCTCGTGGCGTCCTCTGGGGCTGGCTCCTCCTATTCGCCGCGAGCGTCTTTTCGTCCATGGTCGGGATCCACCTTGATGGCAAAGACTCCCTCGACCCGCTGCGCTTTCTGCTGCCGCTAGTTACGTTTGGCTCGGTCATCGCTGCCGTAACCACTGGTTTTTCGAGGTACGCGGAGGTCAAAGGCGCACTGGAGATGGAGACATCCCTGAATCGTTAGCAGCACACGGCCGAGTCGTCATCGGTGTCCGTCGAGCGTGACTAGGCTGACCCTGCAGAGACCGGGGAGGGCAATCGCCATGGGGGATCGTTTCATTTATTGGCAGCCAGGATTGGCTGACGCCGAAGGTCTACTGTCTGGCACTCTCGAGGTGGCCAAGGAGAATAGTGCAACGCTCGGTTTTCTACCGAATGCCGCCTTCACCGACCGAGCCGCGCACAATGGTCTCCTCGTGGCGTCGCGGGATGGGATCGTCGTTGGCTATGTCCTGTATGACCTCCCAAAGTCCCACATCAAACTCGTTCACGTCAGCGTGACTGCTGGCAGCCGCGGCGACGGGCTTGCGGCCCGAATGGTCGAGCACGTCATCGAATCGAACCCTCGCCGGACAGGAATCCTTGCCAATTGCCGCAGGGACTATGACATGGATGCGTTCTGGACGTCCCTTGGCATGTCGCCGAGGTCGGATAAGCCTGGCCGAGCTCTCGATGGATCCACCCTCACAGTTTGGTGGCGACCTCTCGGTGAACTGGACCTGTTCGACGGACTGATATCGGAGTCAGGCAACCCTCTCATCGTCTTGGACTCGAACGTAGTTATCGACCTTCATTCGTCCCCGACAGTCAAGCGCCCAAACCGAGTTGAATCACGCGCACTCGTCGGCGACTGGCTCCAGGCAGCAGCAGCGTTCGCGGTGTCACCGCACCTCGACGTAGAACTCAACAAGCTCAGTGACCCGTTGGAACGAAAGCAGCAGATGAGTGGATCAGCGCACCTCATCCGCCTCCGCAGCGACCAGACAGCATCCAAAATTCTTTCCGGCGAGCTCGCATCGCGCATCACCACTGCTGAGTTCTCAAGAGACGCAAGCCTCAGCGACGACTTCATTCATCTCGCGGACGCCGTCAGGGCCAACGCCGACTTCTTCGTAACGAACGACGGCAATCTCATTTCTCTTACGCAAGAGTGGCTCGAGAGAGACTTTGGACTGGCCATCGTCCGGCCTCATGAACTCGTAATACGACTCGACAAATCCGGTGAACGTCCACTCTACGAACCGAGGCTCCTTCAATCCGTCGACTTCGAGTTCCAAAACGCGACGACGCGATCCGACGCAGCCCTTGAGGACGCCTTCCTGAACTTCACCGGACATGAACGCGGCCAAGACTTCCGCTCCAGGTTGCGCGCAGCTCTCGCCGGTGCTGAAGGGCTTTCCGCCCAAATTCTCACGGACGGCGTCGGCAAGTTATACGGCATCCTGGTAACCCAAGTGGTTGACGGATGCCTGCAGGTACCACTGTTCCGTGTTTCCCGAGGGCACATCGCTTCAACCGTCGCGTTCCAACTTGCCCGACGCCTGCGAAGCCTTGCTCTGCAGCAAAGTGTTGGACAAATCGCAATTGATGACCCAGTCCTTCAGAGCGTCACCAAAGAGGCACTCGTCCATGACGGGTTCCAAGAGGTGTCGAACGTCTATTCAGCCCGAACCATTGACGCTTATTTCAATACTGCCGAACTCGGTGCTGATCTCGGCGAGCAGGTCAACGTCAGCACGGCAGACGCCGTAGCTGAGGTCGAGAGGCGTCTATGGCCATTGTTAATCCGGGAGGACGTAACGCCGTGCGTTGTGCTCCCCATTCGGCCCCAGGCCGCCATGGAACTCTTCGGGTATCCGGCGAACCTCGTGGATCGCAGTCCGTCTTTGGGGTTGCGCCGGGAGCACGTATATTTCGCAAGCTCGAACACGAAACTCGTCTCAGCCCTACCGGTTAGGGCGCTCTGGTATATCAGCGCCGACGCGACAGTCGCTGAGCGATTGATTTTCGCGCACTCTCGCATCATCGAATGCTTGGACCTGCCCACTGCTGAGGCGAATCAGCGCTTCTCCCATATGGGTGTTTACAAACTCAAGCAGTTGCAAGTGGCGGCTGGAAAACGCAGCACGGTGCGGGTAATTCGCTTTGAGGACACGCATCTGTTACCTCGTCCCCTTCCGCGCCGGCAGCTTAAGCCCGTCAAGGAAAGGCACGGGGTTGTGGGAAACTTTCAATCGACCCGGTCGGTGCCAGTTGGCTTCTTTCACGATATTTTGGACGCTCAAAGAGATGATGCAGGCGAGGTCCATGGCTGAAGTACTTTTGGCAATTAAGCCCGTTTTCGCGGCGGCCATCTTAAGCGGCGTCAAAAAGGTGGAGCTGCGTCGTCGAGTTCCTCTTTGGGCGCCGGGCACGATTGTGCACATGTACGCGAGCACACCTCAGCGTGCTGTGACCGGTTCGTTTGTTGTGAAGGAGGTACTGCGCGCGGAGCCTTGGCTTCTCTGGCGGGACTACCATCGCGACCTTCACTTGAACTTCGATGAATTCAGCAGCTACCTTGCAGGTCTGTCCCATGGATTCGCTATTGAGATTGAAAGCCAGGCGACCTACCCGACACCAGTGTCGCTTGAGGAGATCCGATCAACCCTCGCCATACAGCCGCCCCAGAGCTTCCGATACTTATCGGCACCCAAAGTTGAGCAGCTGCGAACTCTCGCGTCTGTTCATCCCATCCAGCCCGAACAGCACGGTGAAGTTGAACACAATCGGGCAGCCGGCTAAGCCCTAGCGCCGCTCCGGCGATCAACGCGCCCGTGATGACTTCACTGTCCCTTAGCCCAGCACAGGCCTCCCGTCGAAGGGACGGCACAGAGGGACCTACAGGGGTGGCACCACCCTGAAATCAGCCTGGCCTGACCGCGCGCAAGCCGCCTCTCCACCACAACCCGGCCAACTACCGAATTAGTCTTCTCTCACCACTCCACCGTCGCCTCGTCCCGCGCCTTCTCGACGAGCTCGTCCGGCTCATCCAGGTGCTCCACCGGCCGGTCGCCGCCGAAGTAGCCGGAGGGGAAGCACAGCCAGACGACGAGCTCGTTCTGCGACAAGGCCACCTCGTGCGCGAGCTCGACCAGGGCGGGAATGACCGGTGCGACATGTCCCGATTCGAATTGGAAGCCTGGATACGCGTACGCACGTCCTCGCTCGATGGCGAGGAGCTGTCCATCCGCTCTCATCCGAGAGACCACGTCGACATCGGTCTTCGGCAGATTCAGGGCCTCCAACACTTCCTCAGGGTTGAGCAGCCCCCAGGTCGCCTCTATTTCGCGCCAGACCGTCTCAATCCTCATGGCCGGCACCTGACTGCTCGACGCGCTCAATCCGGCGGATCTGGCTGGTGACATGCCAGTAGAAGTCAGTCATCTCGTCGTCGGAGATCATCGTCCACCGTCCGGGCTCCCCGACACTGCACGCCTCGAGGGTGCGGAGCGGCCGCGTCACGTCGTTGAAGGTGGCCGGCCGGCCTGAACCCGGAATGCGCGTGACCGTCTTGGCGTCCAGGTCGAGGATGTGTGAGCTGCCCTGCGTGACAACGCGCCAGACGCCGCCCTCGTCACCAGCTAGGGACGTGACCTCCTGCGGTTCGTGCTCCATGTTCGCCGACCCTCCCTGTCGACCAGTTCGCTTCGCCGACACACTCTGGACTCAGATACGTTTAATGCATATACTAATCCGCAATTCAAGCCTTTGGGGTTGCGGTGACAAGTTCCGACTACGAACCGAATCTGGACTTGGCAGTCTGGATCGAAGTGAAGCAATTCGTTCTCAATGCCGTCGCAGATTCGGCCGACGGCACCCCATACACGGTGGCCGAGTTGAAGATCGCGGCGTCACGCCTCGCCGCATGGACCTGGCAGACGGCAGGGCTCCCGTTGGAGCGCGCTGTGGTCTTCCGACGGGACGTGGTCGCCCGGTTCATCGCAGTTGGCTGTCCCACGTTGAAGCCCGCCTCGCGGGGCAACCTTAGAAGCCAGCTCCTGCGGATGTCCGAGGTACTACTCGACCCGCGCGAGGTACCCCGGCGACTCGCCGCGCTCGAGCCGTCAGAGCCGGCAGCCCCGTACTCGAGCGCGGAGCTGATCTCGCTTCGCAGTTGGGCCTCCACGCAGTCGACTCCGGCACGGCGCGCGAACGCCTGGGTGCTGCTGGCCACCGGTGTCGGCGCGGGACTGGCCGCATCCGAAATCGGCCAGCTCCGCGTGCGCGACATCGTGGTTGACCAGGGCGGCGTGCTCCTGGAAATCAACGGTGAGCGCCCACGTACTGTGCCCGTTCTGCGCGACTGGGAGCAGGTCTTGGTCGACCGGACCCGCGCCCTCGCACCAGAGCGGTTCGCCTTCCGCGAGAACCACGGCGCGTATTACCCGAACCTCATCGCCAATTTCATCGACCGCAGCCAGGTCGTCGGAGTCAAACCCCAGTCGCAGCGACTGCGCGCAACCTGGATAGTCCGGCACCTGGAAGCGGCCACACCGGTCGTCCCGCTGATGCGCGCCGCCGGCATCGAGTCCCTGGAGGCGCTCACCCGGTACGTGAGGTTCGTGCGCGAGCGTGATGCGGGTGAGGTTCGGGCGAGGCTGCGGGACGCGTGAAGCTACAGTGCACGCATATCCGGGCATGCAGGTGTGCACGAATAAGCTTGCATTGGGCTGAGTAGCCGGCGAAACCGACACGGGGAGAGACAGCAGCATGTACACGGTGACCGTCAAGCGATTTCGGGACCTCGGTGCGGTCATCAAGGCGGTCCGCGCATCCCGGGGCATACGCCAGGAGGACTTGGCCTACAAGCTCGCATTCTCCCGCAACTACCTCCAAGGGCTCGAGAACGGGAAGCCCAACCTCTACGTCACCCGGCTATTTCGCACCATGAACACACTCGGCATCACCATCAGCGTCTCCTACACCCTCGGCGACAAGGCGGAAGACTCAGACTAATGCAGAGTCAGCAGTGCTGAGGGCGGCCTGGCCAGGCTTAGAACGACTGCGCATAGGAAGGTCATGAGCAATTCTG
The DNA here is from genome assembly GCF_035019805.1 of Cryobacterium sp. 10I1. NCBI lineage: Bacteria > Bacillati > Actinomycetota > Actinomycetes > Micrococcales > Microbacteriaceae > Cryobacterium > Cryobacterium sp. 10I1. Next base: position 12,636 of record NZ_JASJVF010000010.1, on the reverse strand, counting down.
AAGACCTGTGTGAAGTTCGATTGCGCCGTTGCGGCGCGCAGTCACGAATCTGGGAAATAACGCTGTTCCCTGTCATCGACGAATGTTATGACAGGGCCAACGGTCTGCGGACGCGGATGATGTTCTCTGCCGCGCTGCCGTTCGATGAGTTCTGGTTCGACTCAGCCGACCTGTCCACCCACCGAATCGACGGTCAACTACTCCCCGTCGAGGTGGCTGTGGGGGTTGCGGAGTTCGTGGCGCACGTGCGCGGTATCGTTACGCCATGTATGAAGCCTTCTGCGGAGCCACCGGCTCAGTCGTTTTAGCATCCGACTACGCCGACCTTTCCTCGGGCGAAAGGGCGAGCTTTCGGGACTCCCTCTCTTGCACATCCTGTTCTAAGGCGGCTTACTTCATCCGGCGTGCGCGAAACGGTCGTGCGGCGTGTTTCGGCGCCAGGCCCCACGGCGATGACTGCGAATTGGCAGCTGCGCTAACGGATGACCGAGGAAGCGGTCACCTTCCCACGGATGAGCCGGCATACAACCGCGGCGACGAGTTACTTCTTCAGCCAGCGCTGAATCGAGCAGTCCCACATGTGACGCACACGCCAGGCGGCCAGCCGCATGAAGGGAAAGCGCGTCAGTATGCGGGCCCTGGAGGTTCCCGTATCGCTCGCAGCAACCTCGGCCTGTCAACCCTCTTGCGTCGGCTAGTTCGAGAGCCGGACTTCGCCGTCAACCCCGCGATCATTGTGCTCCCGGACGATAGGCGAATGAGTATCGCGGAACTCTGCATCGCAGCAATTGACGCTGATGTGCAACACAATGGGCAGCGCCGTCTCTATTGGGGCACAATCCGGTATGTACACGAAGACGAAACGGGTGCTTGGTTCAACCTGGGTTGGCGAGGTGCTCCTTCGCTGAAGCTGGAGTCCAAATTCCTCGCCGAACTGATGGAGAGTAAGGGCATCGACGACGCCGAAGACCTACAAGGAGCGGCGTTCCTTTACTACGGCCCTATGCGCCAGGCAAGAACTTCTGGCCGACTGCTCTTGTTCCCCAAGGACCTCGATTGGTTCACTGTTCGTCTCGCAGATGAGGACGATTTCTAAGCGAGGCCTCGTTCTGTCGACGATGTCTGCGAGCTGGCGCTGGGCAATTGCTCGTGTCACGGCTATCGGGCATACTCCCGAACCTGTGTAACGTCGTCCAACGGGAGGCCCCTTTCGGGGCCCTGAGCTGGCTCGCTGAGCACTGAAAACGCCCCGTCGATTGGCCACAGCCCAAATGCGCTCAGGAGAAGAAGCTTTTCCAGACAATGCGGCTCAGGACCGTGAAGATGAGCAATATCGCTGTCGTCATCCACACAAAGTCGAACACAACACATGTCCAGTAGAGGCCCTTGGACTTCTCCCTCTTCGAGTGAAAGCTAGGGGCCTTGAGATGCCCGAATTCCTTCTCAGCGAGAACCCCGAAGAACGTGGTCATTGGATGAACTATGAGAAAGTAGCTCAATCCTTCAGGCACACCAGCTATCTTCCGTTCTTCCTTTTCGTGCGATACACGAACAACTGGAACGGCACCAAGGATAGAAACAGGCCTTGACTTCTCATCGGCCGATTCTGCAATCGTGCCCTCAACCAGAGAGGCAAGCCGAGAAGAAGGTAGCTCGGCTTCCGCCACCTCATCCATTTACGAGAAGACCGAGGTTGTTCAGTCGGAAGTAGGCCGAATCGCGCGACACAGCGAACGCGTTCGCAAGGTCGTCGATGTCGTCCACGTCTTCCCAAACACGCTCAACGTCTTTGCGAGGCATCAAGAGGGCCGCAGCCAGCATGTTGGCCTGGACTTCCTTATACAGGTCGTTGGGATCCCTATAGTCAGCAAGCGGCTTTCGATCCTCAACGAAATCGAAAGTTCCACCGCGTTGGTCATCGTGCAGTGCGACATGGGCGAGCTCATGTGCAATCGAAAAACGGCGCCTGGGTTTGGCGTCCGAAGCATTGATCTGAATCAGGTACTGGAAGCGGGCAGAATCATCGTGACGCTTCACGCGTGCCGATACAGTATCCGGAGAAAACTCAACGTCCTGTACCTCACAGCCGAAGAACACTGCCATTCGCCGGATATCGACTCTCGACGAAGATTCGCCGAGGAGTCCGGCCTCGTCCCGCATGCGCGCAGCCAAATTCTCAATTGCAGTTGGAGAAATGAAGCGTGTCGACATGGTCGAAGCATAGCGCGGGGTTCCATTTTCAAATTCGGGGACTCTCCGGCTGCTTGCGTCGGGCGCTCGGGATACACGCCGTTGCTTACGTTTGCTGAGGAAGCAGCATCGGCCACAGGTGGGATATGTCATGCCCAGGATATGCGCGGTGCTCAGCCACGACAGAGGCCGGGTGGTCGTGCGACGTGCCGGACCTGCCCGCATGGCGGGGTCTCTCGGCTGGCTCAGGCCAGAAGATCTCTCTAGTCGCGAATAAATAGTATCTGACCAGCCGCTTCCTTAGAGATCCACACCTCCGCTCGTACGCGCGCATAGATACGGGCAATGGAACTCTATTCACAGCCCCAATCGATAGCCGCCCGTCGCCTTTCTTCAAACCCGTGGTCCCCATCGGCGACTCGCCCGCTACTTGTCGAGCCGGCCGGGCCAGAGGTCGACGCCGAAGCCCATTTCAAGCTTGGCTATTGTGGCGAGGTCGGGCCAGGAGCGGCCGTTGAGCACGGACATCATCGTCGAGGGGTCCACGCCCACGTCGCGGGCCGCCCCGCGGATGCTTCGGTCTCCGATGGCGGCCTTCACGTTCAGAGCGAACTGCCGGGCGACCTCCCCGACGGGATCTACCGAGGACATTTCGGGCCAGTTGTCCGTGAGGTCGTGCGGAATGGGTCGGGCGGGCCTGGACATAGGACGAGCGTAGAGCACGGAACGCGGGGTGCCCGATGACACCCGAGGCCTTGACCCTTGTCGACGATAGTCATAACGCATATAGTAATCTGCAATTGGACGCGAATGTCGCCCAAACCATACAGAACTTCACTCCGATGATTCCCAACCGACTCTGGGACGACGTCGCGGACTTCACCCGGTCCGCCGTTGCAGACTTCGCGCCGACAAATTGCGCCGAAGCCAGCAAAGCCCTGACCGTTGTGTCCCGGCTCGCCGTCTGGACGACGGAGACGGCCTGCCTCCCGCTCGAGCGCAACATCGTCTTCAGCGGACGACACATCGAGACGTTCACCGCACGCCAGATGGCAGGCCTCAGTCCCGTCGTCGCCCGGGCAGAACGCCTCCGCCTCCTCCGCATCGCCGGCGAACTCCACTCCTTCGACCCCGTCCGCCGAGGTGCCGGCAAGAAGCCACGGCCGAACCCCTTCGCCCCGTATTCCCCGGCAGCGATGGTTCGGTTCCGGAGCCAGGCCGCCACACGGTCGACCGCGCTCCGCCGTCATAACTGGATGGTGCTGCTCGCCCTCGCCGCGGGCTGCGCCTTGACGACAGCCGAGATCATGCACCTCAAGGTCGAGGACGTGGACTCCACCGCGGACGGCGTCATCGTCACCGTGACGGGTGCAAGCCCGCGGACGGTCGTCTGCCTGGTTGACTGGGAAGACGACGTCACGCGGCTACTGCGCGGGCCGCTCGTTTCGGACTACCTCTTCGTGAAGGACGAGCGCCCCAACGACGCCGTCGCGTACGTGAAGAAGTTCTTGAACTCAACGGCGAAGGGCCGCGAGTTCCCGACCGTGGAGCGTCTGCGGTCCACGTGGATTGTGGGTCACCTCGAGGCCAGGACGCCCATCGTCGCCCTGGCCCAGGCGCTCGGCGTCAAGACGTTCAGCACGTTCGAACGGCTCGCGCCGTTCGTGAGGATACCCGAGGCCTCCGACCTGAAGGTCCTCTTCCGCGGGGAGCCGCGACCATGACGACGACAGACGCGCAGCCGGCGTCTACAACAGTCATGGAGCAGCTTCGACGGACCCTGCCCAAGCACGGGTTCACCGGCAACTCCAGCCGCATCTCTCACAGCCAGGTCGAGTTCATCGGCAAGCTCGTCGACGACTCCAAAGTCGCCGAGCAGATTGACGCCTGGAGGGTGGAGGACCGGGTGAAGACCGCGCCCGGCGGACGGCGAAGTGTCGCCAGCACCCGCACGGTGCTCATCCTGTTCCTGCTTCTCAGCACCGAGCACAGCGCCCTGTTCGTCAAGGAGATGGCGACCATCGCTTCCGACCGGTTGAGCGGGAAGTCACTACGACACCTCGACTTGTGGGGCAAGAGGGAGACCGGCGAGGGCTGGTACTTCCCGCTCTGGCGTGCCCTGCACCGAGCGCTGGACGCTATCGACCCGAAGCCCGGCAAGCAGTGGAAGTTCTCTACTCCCGAACAATACGAAGAAACGCTGCGTCGCCGTGTCGAGGCGAACAGCGAGGTCAAGCAGGCGCGCCTGGACTGGGTGTGCAACGCCTTGATTGAAGCGACCCTCCAGCTCGTGCCCGACGCGGCCCGCAACCAGTGGCAGGGCGACCTCTGCGTGGACGCGACTGTCGTCCCCGCCTACGGGAAGCGCGGCGCGCCGCGGTCCAAGACCCACGTGGCCATCGAGTCCGACGCCGGCTGGTACCGCCGCACCAGCAGCCACAAGGAGACCAACGACTCGACCAAATCGGTGAAGTCCGTGTTCGGCTGGGACCTGACCATCGCCGTCCAGACCAACCACGACCCCAAGACCCTCCCCGGGTATCCGCTCCTGGTCGCGGGCATCGGCTTCAACATCCCCGGCACCGCACTCATCCACACCGCACGCCACATCTTCGAAAGCGTGGCCGAGCGCGGACACCCCGCCGGGCGCGCCACCGGCGACCGCGGGTACCATGTCGCCGCTGTACCCAAAGAATTCCAGATCCCACTCCGCATGCTCGGCTACACCGTCGTCACCGACTACCTCGACATCCAACTGGGCCTCAAGGACGGCTATGCCGGCGCCATCCAGGTCGAAGGCGCACTGTACTGCCCGTCGATGCCCGAAGGCCTCGTCAACGCGACCGTCCTCTACCGAGCGAAGGACATCGACGCCGACACTTGGCGAAAACGCATCGTTGAACGCCGCCAATACATGCTGCGTCCCAAGGAGAAGCCCGACGCCAAGGGGCGCGTCCCGATGATGTGTCCCGCCCGCGGACCCGGAGCCACCGTCAGCTGCCCACTCGTAGAGAACGGCTGTTCCAAGGTCGACGACGCCCTGACGACCATCTACAACCCACCCGTCAAGCCCGACACAATCTGCACAAACGCCTCCTCGGTGAGCGTCCCACTCGACGCAGGCGCGAAGCTCGCCCAGCACTACCAGTACGGCAGCAACGAGTGGCAGGAAATCTACTCCCACGACCGCAACACCATCGAAGGAGCCAACGGGTTCCTCAAAGACAGCTCCCACGAAGCCATCGGCGACTCCAGCCGCCGACGCGTCCGCGGGTCCACCGCCCAATACCTGCTCGTGAGCATCCTCGTCGTCGCCGGCAACCTCCGGAAACTCCAGAAATTCCGCGACGACATGCTTCGGCCAGAGACCGACGACGAACGCTCCGACCGCAAGGCACGGAAACTCTTACTCCGGAAGAGGCGCAAGAACCGCAAGAACAAGCGCGTCGCCGCTTGGGACGACTTCCAGACGTCGCCAGCCAAGACCTAGGCCCGGCGCCGCTTCACCGACACTCTCACGCGCACTGCACGGCGCTCCCGCACGCTCGAAAACACCTCTTCGAGTCGGCTGGGGCGCTTTTTCGTGGCCGGAAGAGGCGTCCCAGCAGAGTCGGCCTCACCGAGAGGCAACGTAAGCGCCGGGAACGACGAAAGGCCCCCGATTTCTCGGGGGCCTTTCTTGTCCGACCGGGTTTCGCAAATAGATTCAATCTATTTGGCAATCAACCCACTGTGCGCGAGGGGGGACTTGAACCCCCACGTCCTTTCGAACACTGGCACCTGAAGCCAGCGCGTCTGCCAATTCCGCCACTCGCGCGAACTTAGAGAGGCTAGCACTAATCGGGGTGCGAATGCCATTCGTCCAGCCGCCGGGCGAGGCGGGAAGGGGCGCGCAGCATCCGCCCCGTTTGCCGTCTCGTGACCCTCTCGGACGCGAGTCATGCGAGACTGCCTCCTGGCCGGACAGAAACGGACCCACCTCCGTGCCCATAGCCGCCTCCCGTAGGATGACAATTCCGGTTCCATGTGCCCGGCGGGCGAGTTAACACGCGAGGCAAGTAACATGCTGATAGCCGAAAGGATCGGATCGGGAGACCTGTGGGCATTCTGGATAACTTTGAAAAGGGCCTTGAGCGCGCCGTAAACGGCGCATTCGCCAAGACCTTCAAGTCGGGACTACAGCCGGTGGAGATCACCTCCGCGCTGCGTCGCGAACTGGACACCAAGGCAGCTGTGGTGTCCCGCGACCGCATCCTCGCGCCCAATCGCTTCACCGTCCGCATGAGCCACACCGACTTCCAGCGCATGACCAACCTCGGACCCGCACTCATCGACGAGCTCACCGACCTGGTCCAGCAGCACGGCAACGAGCAGCGCTACCAGTTCGCCGGCGGCATCTCGATCAGCCTCTCCGACGACCGCGGCCTCAGCGAGGGCATGGTCCAGATCGACTCGTCCACCGTCAAGGGCAGCGTCACCTGGACGCCCGTCGTCGATGTCGGCGGCAAGCGGTACCCGCTCCGCAAGTCGACCACGGTCATCGGTCGCGGCACGGATGCCGACATCACCATCGACGACACCGGCACCTCCCGCCGCCACGTCGAGATCACCTGGGACGGCGCCCGTGCGCAGGTGCGCGACCTCGGCTCCACGAATGGATCCCAGCTCAACGGTGTCGCCGTCAAGCAGGCGATCCTCGAACCGGATTCGGTCATCACCATCGGCCGCACCCGCATCGTCTTCCGGGTGCTCGCCCAGGCCCACGCGGATGCTCCCGCTGCCGACCAGCGCTCCGATCTGCCGGCCGCACCGCACGAGCGCCACGACATGGGCGGATTCTGGGGGCCCTCCGCATGAATGTCAGCGAGCTGACCCTGCTCGTCCTGCGGCTCGGGTTCCTTCTCGTGCTCTGGCTCTTCATCTTCGGCATCGTCTATGCCCTCCGCAGCGACCTTTTCGGCCAGAGGGTCCGCAAGCAGCCCAAGGACGGCGCCCCCGCGGTGGCGTCCGCAGGACTCGCCGCAGCATTCCCGTCGGCCGTACCGGTCGCGGCACCGGTGATGCAGGCCGCTCCCGCCTTCGTCCAGCCGCCGGCGGCATCCGCTGCGGCACCGACGGAACAGTTCTCGGCGCAGGCCGCGAAGGACGACCTCGGCCCCGGCGACAAGGCCACCGCCCAGAACGCGACCAGGCTCGTGATCACCTCCGGCCCGAAGGCCGGCACCGAATTCCCGTTGACCGTGGATTCGGTCACGATCGGTCGCTCCGCCGATTCAAGCCTCGTCATTCGCGACGACTACACGTCGACCCACCATGCCCGGCTGATGCTGTGGAATGACAAGTGGATGATCCAGGATCTCGATTCGACAAACGGCACCTTCCTCGCGGGCGTACGCCTCGCGGTTCCGACACCTGTCCCCTTGAACACCACCGTCAAGATCGGCGCGACCAGCTTCGAGCTTCGGCGGTAGGTCCATGGCGACAGTCAGTCACAGCGCGGCCGCGTCCCACGTTGGAAAGATCCGGTCCAACAACCAGGACTCCGGCTACTCCGGCCAGCACCTGTTCCTCGTCGCAGACGGCATGGGCGGGCACGCGGGAGGCGACGTCGCCTCCGCGATCGCGACCAAGCGCATCATCGAGGCCGACCGGGACTACCAGAGCCCGCAGGACGCCGAATTCGCACTCCAGGCCGCCCTCATCGCGGCGAACTCCCTCCTCGCCGAGACGGTCTACGAGCACACCGAGCTGACCGGAATGGGCACGACCGTCAGCGCCCTGATCGTGCTCAACGACGAGGTCGCGATCGCCCACATCGGCGACTCACGCATCTACCTCCTGCGCCAGGGCGAGCTCTCCCAGATCACGATCGACCACACCTTCGTGCAGCGCCTCGTTGACAGCGGCCGCATCACCGAGCAGGAGGCGATGGTGCACCCGCGCCGCTCGGTCCTGATGCGCGTGCTCGGGGACGTCGAGGCCGCCCCCGAGATCGACACCTCGATCCTCGCGACCTTCGCCGGCGACCGCTGGCTGATCTGCTCTGACGGACTGAGCGGCGTCGTCTCCAACACCAGCATCGCGGCCGCACTCTCGAGCGAGCTCGACCCGCAGGGCGTCGCCGACCGACTCGTCAAGGAGAGCCTCGACGGCGGAGCCCCTGACAACGTCACGATCGTCGTCGTCGACATCGGCGCGCCGGACCAACGCATCGACACCCCCATCGTCGTCGGGTCGGCATCCGCACCGCTGGCCTTCGGCGAGGAACCCGGACGCAGCCGTGCCCTGCGGATGTCGAGCCTGCGCCTGCACCCCGTTCGCGAGACCCACTTCGAACCCGATTCCCAGGACTACCTCACCGAACTCATCGAGGAGGATGCCCGCCGCGCCCGCCGCCGCAAGGCCACCTGGCTCGCCGGCGTCATCCTGCTCATCGTCGCCCTCGTCGGCGGCGGAATCCTCGGCTACCAGTGGACCCAGACGCGGTACTACGTCGGCGTCGAGGGCAGCACGGTCGCGATCTTCCGCGGCGTGCAACAGGACCTCGGGCCCATCTCCCTCCACTCCGTCTACGAGGAGACCCCGCTCCAGGTCACCGACCTGCGCGTCTACGACCGGCAGCAGGTCGAGCAGACCATCAGCGCAGCGTCGCTCGATGAGGCCCGCCTCGTGGTCGAGCGCCTGACGAAGGCGAAGAATGAGTAACGCACGGGCAACGGATGCCCCCACGCGCGCTCCGAAGTCCAAGCCCGGCAGCACGCGGCGACTGCACCTGCCGCAGAAGATGCGGAACGTCGAACTGTTCCTGCTCATCGTCGCGTGCGGGATCAACGCCTCGGCCGTCGTGCTCGTCCAGCTCGGGGCGCTCGGGCACATCGATACGACCCTCGTCGTGCTGGGCGCAGGGTTGTCCGGCCTCGTGCTCTGCCTGCACATCGTCCTGCGCTTCGTGGCGCGGGACGCCGACCCGTTCATCCTGCCGATCGCCACGCTCCTGAACGGCATCGGAATTGCGATGATCTACCGCATCGACATCGCCAATGGAGACGCCGGCTGGGACAGTGCCGCCGTGCGCCAGACCGTGTGGAGCGGCCTGGCGATCGCCTGCGCCATCACGGTGATGCTCGTCATCCGCAACCACCGGGTGCTCTTCCGCTACACCTACGTGTCCGGGTTCGTCGCGGTCGTCCTGCTCCTCCTCCCGCTCGTCCCCGGCCTCGGCCGCGAGGTCAGCGGTGCCAGGGTCTGGATCGGAATCGGCTCCTTCGCAACCTTCCAGCCCGGTGAGATCGCAAAGATCGCCCTCGCGATCTTCTTCGCCGGCTATCTGGTCCGCAACCGGGACAGCCTGTCGATGGTCGGCCGCCGGGTGCTCTGGATGAAGTTCCCGCGGCTGCGCGACCTCGGTCCGATCCTGGTTCTCTGGGCCCTCTCGATGTCGGTCATCATCTTTCAGCGCGATCTCGGAACAGCGCTGCTCTACTTCGGGCTGTTCCTCGTCATGCTCTACATCGCGACCGGCCGGCTCAGCTGGGTCCTGCTCGGCATGACCCTCTTCATCGGCGGCGCGATCATCGCCAGCCAGACCCTCGATTACGTGCACGGCCGGTTCCAGAACTGGCTCGATGCGCTCAACCCCGACGTCTACAACGCAGACGGCGGGAGCTACCAGCTCGTCCAGGGCTTGTTCGGGCTCGCCAAGGGCGGCCTTCTCGGCACCGGCCTCGGCCAGGGACGCCCCGAAATCACCCCGGTTCCGCAGAGCGACTACATCATCGCGAGCCTCGGCGAAGAACTCGGCCTCGCCGGGCTGTTCGCGATCCTGGCCCTGTACCTGCTCTTCGTGGCCCGCGGCATCCGCATCGGCTTCGCCGGGCACGACGACTTCGGCAAGCTCCTCGGTGTCGGGCTCTCCTTCGTCGTCGTCCTCCAGTGCTTCATCGTGATCGGCGGTGTCACCAGGGTCATTCCGCTCACGGGGCTCACGACACCCTTCCTCGCGGCCGGCGGGTCATCGCTCGTCGCCAACTGGATCATCGTCGCGCTCCTGCTGCGCCTGTCCGACACCATCCGCAACCAACCCAGGCTGGTGGTCTGATGAATCGCGAACTCAAGCGCGTCAGCATTGTCGTCATGCTGATGTTCGTCGCCCTGCTGAGCTCGACGACGATCATCCAGGTCTTCCAGGCCGAAAGCCTGTCCGCAGACTCACGCAATACCCGCACGCTCTACGACAGCTACATGGTCGAGCGCGGCGCCATCCTGGTTGCGGGCACCCCGATCGCACAGTCTGTCCCGACCGATGACAACTACAAGTACCTGCGCACGTACAGCAAGGCCGCGCTCTACGCCCCTGTCACGGGGTTCCTGCCCGTCAATGGTGCGGCCACCGGGCTCGAGCACGCGCTCAACGGCGAGCTCAGCGGCACCTCGGACTCCCAGTTCTTCGACCAGATGAACTCCCTCGTCACCGGCCAGGTCTCCACGGGCGCATCGGTCGAGGTCACGATCGACCCGGTCGCCCAGCAGGCCGCCTGGGATGCCCTCGGGAACCTCACCGGTGCCGTCATCGTCACCGAGCCGAAGACCGGCCGGATCCTGGCCATGGTGTCCAAGCCGAGCTACGACCCGAACCTGCTCGCCGTGCACGACAGCGAGGCCGTCACCGGCACGTACCAGAGCCTCGTGAACGACCCGGGCAACCCCCTCATCAACCGGTCCATCGATGCCCTCAACCCTCCCGGCTCCGTCTTCAAGCTCGTCGTCGCATCCGCTGCCATCGAATCGGGCAAGTTCACCCCCGACAGCGCCTTCCCGAACCTGGCGACCTTCACGCTGCCGGGCAGCTCGTCGATCGTGATCAATTCCGGTGGCGGCACCTGCGGCAGCGGCGACACGGTCACGATCGCCACCGCGCTGCGCCTGTCCTGCAACATCCCCATGGCAGAGCTCGGGCTGCAGCTCGGGTCGACGGCCATCCGGGAGATGGCCGAGAAGTACGGGTTCAACACGAGCTACTCGGTTCCCCTCGACGTCGCGACGAGCGTGTACCCCACGGTCCTCGACGACGCGCAGACCGCACTTTCGGCATTCGGGCAGTACGAAGTGCGCGCAACGCCCCTGCAGATGGCGATGGTGTCGGCGACGATCGCAAACGGCGGAGTCCAGATGGCGCCGAACCTGGTGGAGGAAATCATCGCCCCCAATCTCAGCCCTCTCGAAAGCTTTACGCCGAAGACGGTGAAACAGGTGATCAGCGCCGCAACCGCGGCCACGATGACCCAGATGATGGTCAACGACGTCGCGGATGGCGCGGCGAGCAATGCAAGAATAGACGGGGTCAACGTGGCGGGAAAAACGGGTACGGCCGAGAACGGAACTGACGAGCCATACACACTCTGGTTCACCGGTTTTGCTCCCGCAGAAGATCCAAAATACGCGATCACCGTCCTCGTCGAGGATGGCGGAGGTCTTGGCCAGAAGGGGTACGGCAATTTGCTCGCCGCACCCGTTGCAAAGCAGGTACTAGAGGCGGTGCTGAACAAATGAGACCCACAGCAGGGCTCACCTTCGGGGGACGCTACGAACTGAAGTCCCGGATCGCCATCGGCGGAATGGGCGAGGTCTGGCAGTCCGTCGACCTCGTAATCGGTCGTACCGTCGCCATCAAGATCTTGAAAGACGAGTACCTCGGTGACCCAGGCTTCCTCGAGCGCTTCCGCGCCGAGGCCCGTCACGCCGCTCTCGTCAACCACGAAGGCATCGCCAATGTCTTCGACTACGGCGAAGAAGACGGAAGCGCGTTCCTCGTCATGGAACTCGTACCCGGCGAAGCCCTGTCGACGATCCTCGAGCGCGAGCACGTCCTGCCGACCGACAAGGTCCTCGACATCGTCGCGCAGACGGCATCCGCCCTGCACGCCGCGCACGCCGCGGGACTGGTGCACCGGGACATCAAGCCCGGGAACCTGCTGATCACCCCCGACGGCCGCGTCAAGATCACCGACTTCGGCATCGCCCGCATCGCGGACCAGGTTCCACTGACCGCCACCGGTCAGGTCATGGGCACCGTGCAGTACCTCTCGCCCGAACAGGCCAGCGGTCGCTCAGCGTCGCCGACGACCGACATCTACTCGCTCGGCATCGTTGCATATGAGTGCCTCGCCGGACGCCGCCCGTTCACGGGCGAGTCCCAGGTGGCCATCGCGATGGCGCAGATCAACGAGATCGCCCCCGACCTGCCCGACACCGTCTCCGAGCCGGTCCGCAACCTCGTCATCTCCTGCCTCGCGAAGAACCCGGCGGACCGCCCGGCATCCGCAGCCCACCTCGCCAGGGCCGCGACCGCCCTGCGCCGCGGTGATGTGGCCCTCGCGGCCGGCGGGTCATCGCTCGTCGCCAACTGGATCATCGTCGCGCTCCTGCTGCGCCTGTCCGACACCATCC